>CANCGU010000088.1 GCA_947377705.1 Comamonadaceae bacterium | reverse complement strand
CCCCCCACCTCTGCATGCTTGCGGCGTTGCATGGGGTTGTCGCGGTCAGGAATGTCTACCGTGATTTGTTTGACGATGGTGCCTGGGCGCTCGCTCATGACCAAAATACGGTCAGACAACGCCACGGCTTCGGCCAAATCGTGGGTGATGAAAAGCACGGTTTTACCTTGCTCTGAGACGGTGCGTGCCAAGTCTTGTTGCAAGATCATTTTGGTTTGTGCATCCAGCGCAGAAAAGGGCTCGTCCATCAACAGCACGAGCGGGTCTACCGCAAGGGTGCGTGCCATGGCGGCGCGTTGACGCATGCCGCCTGAGAGTTGATGGGGGTAGTGTTCGCCAAAGCCTGTGAGATGGCACTGCGCCAATAGGCGAGCCGAAATTTCATGGCGTTGTGCGGGCGGCGTGCCACGCAGCTCCAAACCAAATTCGATGTTTTGCGCGACCGTGCGCCAAGGCATCAACAAATCTTTTTGCAGCATGAAGGCCACATGTTTGTTCGGCCCATTGACCACTTCATTGGCAACTTTCACGATGCCGGCGCTGGGCTTGGCCAAGCCCGACCCCATGTTGAGTAGGGTGCTTTTGCCGCAGCCTGATGGACCAATGATGGAGACGACTTCGCCTGTCGCAATGGAAAACGTCACATTGGTTGCGGCCAGTACTTCTGAGGGCGAGCCGGGCTTGCCAAATCGCTTGTCAACACCAACAAATTCAATTGCTGTCTGGGGGGCTGCCATCACGTTCATACAGTTCGTCGCCTTCTTCGGATGTTTCTTTAGTAAAACGATTGTTCACTGAAGAAATATTCTTGCTGCATTGAAGCGCGGCGTCAATGAAAGACCAACTGTAACTACGGGTTATTCAACCCGCAAACACGCTATGCCAGCTCAAGCAAAGCGCGAGACACAATGCTTTGTGCATCCACATGGAAAAACGAACGCAAGACCGCACGCGTGTCGCTGCGGCCAAAACCGTCGGTGCCCAGCGTGCGGTAAGTGCGATCGGCTGGTAAATAAGCACGAACACGCTCAGGCACGGCCCGCACGTAGTCGGTCGCCGCCAAGATAGGACCTGAGCTGCTACTGAGCAGTTGTGCCAAGTAGGGCTTGGCACCATCGCTTTCATGTGCCATGCCATCACGGGCCAGTTCGCTCCAGCTGGTGATGCTGTAAACATTCGATCCGATGCCTTGCTCAGCAAGTTGGTGAGCGGCCTGAATCACTTCCGTGAAGATGGCCCCCGAGCCCAGCAAGGTCACACGTTGACCCTCCTTAGGACCGTAACTGCCAAAGTGGTAGCCCCCGCGCAATACGCCCTCGTTGACGCCGTCAGGCAGGTCTGGGTTGGCGTAGTTCTCGTTCATCAGCGTGACGTAATAGAACACGTCTTTTTGTTCCACCAGCATTTCGCGCATGCCCGCATCCACGATCACGGCCAGTTCGCCAGCAAAGGCCGGGTCGTAGGCCTTGCAGTTGGGGATGGTGGCGGCAACAAGATGGCTGCTGCCATCTTGGTGTTGCAGGCCCTCGCCAGCCAAGGTGGTGCGGCCTGAGGTGGCGCCGAGCAAGAAGCCTCGTGCCCGCTGATCAGCCGCGGCCCAAATCGCGTCGCCCACGCGTTGGAAGCCGAACATGGCGTAATAAATGTAGAACGGCAGCATGGCCATGCCGTGCACGCTGTAGCTGGTGGCCGCGGCGGTCCAACTGGCAATCGCACCCGCTTCGCTGATGCCTTCTTCCAAAATTTGTCCCTCTAAAGCCTCGCGGTACGAGAGGACGGAGCCGATGTCTTCAGGCGCGTAGCGCTGGCCGACACTGCTGTAAATGCCAACTTGCTTGAACAAGTTGGCCATGCCAAAGGTACGGGCCTCGTCTGCGACGATGGGCACGATGCGTGGGCCCAATGTGGGGTCTTTCAGCAGCGTGCCGAGCATACGAACAAACGCCATGGTGGTGCTCATCTCTTTGCCGTCCGCCTTGAGGGCGAACTGCGCATAGCTGTCCATGGCTGGGACAGGCACCAAGTCGCAAGCAGTTTCGCGCTTAGGCATGGCTCCGCCCAATGCGGTGCGGTGCTCACGCAGGTAGCGCATCTCGGCGCTATCTTCTGCAGGTTTGAAAAATTCCAAGCCCTTGGCTTGTTCGTCGGTTAGCGGAAGGTTGAATCGGTTGCGGAATTCGATCAAGTCGGTGTCATCGAATTTCTTTTGGCTGTGCGTGGTCATCTTGCCTTGGCCAGCCGAGCCCATGCCATAGCCTTTCTTGGTCTGCGCCAAGATCACCGTTGGCTGTCCTGTGTGTGCCGCAGCGGCTGCGTAAGCCGCGTGAATCTTGACCAAGTCGTGGCCACCTCGTTTGAGGTTGTCAATTTGCTCATCCGTCATGCCTTCTACCAAACGGGCGAGTTCCTCGTTCTGGCCAAAGAAGTTATCGCGGTTGAAGCGGCCATCCTTGGCCGCAAAGGTTTGCATTTGACCGTCCACGGTTTGTGCAAACGCACGCGCCAAAGCACCGGTCGTGTCGCGGGCAAACAAGCCATCCCAGTCGCTGCCCCACACCAATTTGATGACATTCCAGCCAGCGCCTGCAAAGAGTTTTTCCAATTCGTCGATGATGCGGCCGTTGCCACGCACGGGGCCGTCTAAACGCTGCAGGTTGCAGTTGACCACCCACACCAGGTTGTCGAGTTTCTCGCGGGCAGCCAGCGTGAGCGCACTCATGCTCTCGGGTTCATCCATCTCGCCATCGCCAAACACGCCCCACACTTTGCGGGTATCGCAATCAAGCAACTCACGATGTGTGAGGTAGCGCATGAAGCGCGCGTGGTAAATCGAGCTGATCGGGCCGATGCCCATCGAGCCGGTGGGGAACTGCCAGAAATCGGGCATCAACCACGGATGCGGGTAGCTGGAGAGACCGCGTGCGGCGTTGGTCGGTGCTGTGATCTCTTGGCGGTAATGCAGCAAGTCGGCTTCGCTCAAGCGGCCTTCCAGAAAGGCGCGGGCATACACGCCGGGTGCGCTGTGGGGCTGAAAGAACACCAAATCACCGCGGTGCGTTTCGTTGCGTGCGTGAAAGAAATGGTTGAACCCCATCTCGAACAAATCAGCTGCACTGGCGTAGCTAGCGATGTGACCACCGAGTTCACCATAAGCTTGGTTGGCTCGTACCACCATGGCGAGTGCGTTCCAACGCATGAGCGAAGCAAGACGCTCTTCCACAGCGAGGTCCCCTGGGAAAGCAGGTTGTGCTTCAACGCCAATGGTGTTGATGTAAGGCGTGTTCAGTTCAGGTTGCCAACCAATGCCTTGCGTGCGGGCCAAGCGAACCAACTCATCAAGAATGTGTCGAACCCGAACAGGCCCCTCGGCGGCGGCCAGCGACAAGAGGGCGTCACGCCACTCTTGGGTTTCTGATGCATCGCTGTCTACTTCCGCCAATGGCGTGAAATGGTGTGGCTCGGTCATGTCGTTCATTTGAAGGGTCTCCTGAAGCAAAGACTGTAGGGAATACGCCAAGGCAGTTGATGTTGAATTCATGCATCATTCGCTTTTGTATGACATTAAATTTTGAGTAAATGCTGAATCAAAGCACAAAAAACTTTGATGCTATCGATTTGAAGATTCTTGATGAACTTCAGGCCGATGCAAGCCTGTCCAATGTTGAGCTTGCCCGCCGAGTTCATTTATCGCCGTCGCCTTGCTTAGCCCGTGTCCGGGCTCTGGAGGAGCGGGGATTGATCCGGCAATATGTGGCCTTGCTCGAAGCCAAGCATTTGGGTCTGCATCTGAATGTGTTTATTTCGATCAGCCTCAAGCAACAAAGTCGCCAAGCTCTTCAGGAATTTGAGGAACGCATCACCTTGCGCGATGAGGTGATGGAGTGCTACCTCATGACAGGGGATGCCGACTACCTGTTGCGCGTAGCGGTTCCCGACATGCCCGCCCTAGAGAGCTTCATCCTTGAACAGCTCTCACCGATCGCGCAGGTGGAAAAGATTCGGTCCAGCTTTGCGCTCAAGCAGGTGCGTTACAAAACCGCGCTGCCCCTGCACAACCTTTGAGCTGATTACTTTTTTGCATCGCTGTTGAGATATTGTCATCTTCCTGGATTACCTCTGTCTTCATAGGATCCTGGAAAAGCCAATCAAAGAGCTTGAACATAACTATCCAATTGGAGACAAACCGTGAAAACTATCAAACACCTGCTGACCTGCGCCACTTTGACGCTAAGCACATCGATCGCTATGGCGCAGTTTGCGCCAACAGCCCCCGTGAAAATTTCCAGCGTTTTTCCAACCGGCAGTGGCCCTGATGTCACGGCACGCTTGGTGGCTGAAAAATTACAAGCACGTTGGTCTCAAAGTGTTGTGGTGGATGCCAAGCCAGGCGGGGCAGGGGCCGTGGCCATCAACGCCATGAAGGCTGCGCCGCCTACGGGCAATGATTTGGTTGTGGTGGACGTGGGTAATTTGTCCATCAATCCGTTGATTTTCAAGAAGCTGTCTTACGACCCCATCAACGATCTGGTACCCGTGGCCATTTTGTACAAAGGCGCATTTTTTGTGGTGGTGGGTGCGAACAGTCCCTACAAAAACTTCAAAGACCTCGTCACGGCAGCCACCGCCAAAGGTGCAAACCCTTTGCGTTACGGCTCTAACGCGGTCGGTGGTCCTATCCATTTAGGTTCGGCGCGTTTGGAGAGTGCCTTGGACAGCGAGATGCTGCATGTGCCTTACAAGGAAACGTCGCAGCTGTATGCGGCCGTGGCAACGGGTGAAATTGATTGGGCCTACGGCAGTATTGCGACAGCTGGACCGTTGATTCGTGCCAACCGTTTGCGTGTGTTGGCTGTTGCAGATGCCAAGCGTTCTTCCGCCATGCCTGATGTGCCGACGTTGAGTGAGGCGGGCGGTCCTAAAAATTTAGATGCGGTGTCTTGGGTTGCTTTGATGGCGCCGCGTGGCACGCCTGCCAACGTGGTGGCTGAAATTAACCGAGGTGTTAACGATGCGCTGTCGCAGCCTGATGTAAAAGAAAAAATGGCAAATTTTGGTTTCACCATCAGCACAGGCTCGCCGCAGCAGGTGTCTGATTTGATGTCAACCGATTCGGCGCGTTATGCCGAAGTCTTGAAAAAAGTCAAAGTGTCTGTGGACTGAAGGGCGCGCCATGCAGTTGACATTGGCTTATTGCCCCATCGCATGTTCGATGGTGCCTTACATCCTTTTGACAGAAGCGGGTGCTTCGTTTGACGTGCTCTCTGTGAATTTGTTCAAGGGCAAACAATACACACCAGAGTATCTGAGCATCAACCCAAAGGCCAAGGTGCCAACGCTCATCATCGATGGCGATCCATTGACTGAGAACGTTGCCATTCAGGTGTGGATCGCCCGTCAATTTCCTGATGCTGACTTGATGCCGCAAGACGCCCTAACTTATGCCAAAGCGTTAGCGGTCGTGTCGTGGTGTTCTTCAGCGATTCATCCTAAATTGACGCAACAAGCGCGGCCAGAGCGCTATTGCGAGATCGATGGCACTTCGGACAACGTGCGTGCGCTAGGGACGACCGCCATGTTGGAGTTGTTTGCCTTGGCTGATCAGCAACTCGCGGGACGTGAATGGTTTTTTGACCACTTCACCTGCGCCGATGCTTATTTTTACTGGTGTTTTCGTCGAGGTGCGCAGTTTCATCCTGACGCGCTGAAGTTCGAGCATTGCGCGCGGCACATGGCACGTATGGATGAGCGCGCAAGCGTTAAAAAATTGTTGGCATTTGAGGCGCAAGTACAAGCTGAGTTTGCCCAAAAGGAGAGCACATGAGTTCATTGACAAACACCGCGACTTCGTCGGCTATGCCGCGCATCAAACCTGCTCGATTTGTGCATGTGGTCTATCGCTCGCATCGTTTTGATGAAATGATTGCGTGGTACCAAAAGGTACTCGGCGCAAGAGTTCAGCACTATGACCCCGTCATTGCTTTTGTGACCTATGACGAAGAGCACCACCGTGTTGCATTTTTGAACTTGTCGATCCTTGAGCCCGACGGTCCGAAAGAGCGCCATGACCGCGTGGGCGTTGACCATGTGGCTTACACCTTTGACTCGTTGCGTGATCTGATGGAGAACTACGCGCAACTGAAGGACATGGGCATTCTTCCGTATTGGCGCTTGCACCATGGTGTGACCATCTCACTGTATTACGGTGATCCGGATGGCAACCGCTTGGAGTTTCAAGTGGACGTTTACAAGACCAACGAAGACGCGAATGCATTCATGACCGGACCGGGCTTTGCTGTGAACCCGATTGGTGTTGAGTTTGATCCCGATGCATGGCTGGCGCGTTTGCGTGACGGTGAGCCTGAAGCCAACTTCATGGTGAGGACAGAGCATCTGCCGATTGCGCCTTTGCGTAATCCCTGATGCAGTCTACTTTGTGACATTTGCGTCTAGATTAATGTGATTAGATGCGCCATTGATTTTTTAAAAAATTTAACAGAAAGGGTATTACATGAAACTTGTCCGTTACGGCCGCCCAGGCCATGAGAAACCAGGCCTGATTGATGCTGAAGGTCATTTGCGTTCTCTTGAGGGGGTGATTGATGATTTCACGCCTGAAAATTTGTCGGAAAAAACTTTGGCACGTTTGTCTAAATTGAAGACCGACAAGCTGCCGCTGGTTCGCGGCAAGCAACGCATGGGTTGCCCTGTGGCCGGTACACGCAAGTTTGTGGCGATTGGCTTGAACTACAAAGAGCATGCTGCTGAAGCGGGTTTGCCATTGCCAAAAGAACCCATCATCTTTTTCAAAGCGATCACCAGTTTGCAAGGTCCGGACGATGACGTCATGCTGCCCCGTGGTTCAAAGAAGGGCGATTGGGAGTTGGAGTTGGGCATTGTGATTGGCACGCGTGCGCGCTATGTTTCTCAAAAGGAAGCATTGGGCCATGTGGCGGGCTATTGCATCGTGAACGATGTCAGTGAACGTGAATTTCAAATTGAGCGTGGCGGTACATGGGACAAGGGCAAGGGGTGCGACACCTTTGGCCCTGTGGGCCCATGGTTGGTCACGCGTGATGAAATTCCAAACCCACAAAAATTAGACATGTGGCTGGATGTCAATGGCGAGCGCATGCAATCGGGCAATACACGCACCATGATTTTTAGTGCGGCCAAGATCGTTAGCTATGTGAGCGAATTTATGACCTTGGAGCCAGGTGACATCATTGCCACAGGTACACCTGCTGGCGTGGGCTTGGGTAAGAAGAAAGATGGCAAGTCAGCGCCTATCTTCCTCAAGCGTGGTGACACCATGCAACTGCACATTGAAGGCTTAGGCATTCAGACACAAAAAGTGGTGCCTTTCAAGCTTTGAGTTTGTTGATTTGTCTATTTTAAAAAATGGGCTTTTGAGTGCGTGCCATCGTCTAAAGACAATGGCACGCATTTGTGTGAAAAGACATCAGTCATCGCCATTCACGATTGTTTGACGGGCTGTGCCGTGTCATCTGTGAAAAATAAAACAAACGACCAGGGAAGTCATCATGCGTAATTTGGATGAACACACGATCACAGAGGCTGTATTAGAGAGGTTCTCTCAAACCCCAGATCCTCGTCTGAAGCAAATTATTTTTAGTTTGGTACAGCACTTGCACGACTTTGCGCGTGAAGTTCGTTTGACCGAAGACGAATGGTTTGAAGGCATTAAATTTTTAACGCGTGCGGGTCATATGACCGACGATAAAAGACAAGAATTCATCTTGCTCTCGGACACGTTGGGCTTGTCCATGTTGACCGTTGCTATGAACAACGCCAAGCCTGCGGGCTGCACAGAAGCAACTGTGGTGGGGCCGTTCCATGTTGAAAATGCGCCGCATTACAACTTGGGTGATGACGTCGGCAATGGTGCAATTGGTGCACCGTGCTTCGTCAAAGGAACGATCAAGGGGCTGAATGGCGAGCCGGTGGCAGGCGCACACATCGAAGTTTGGCAGTCTGACGAAGATGGCATGTATGACGTGCAGAAGAAGGGGTTAGACCACGCGCAAGGCCGAGGCGTTTTGAAAGCAGACGCGCAAGGTCACTACTACTTCAAATCTATCTTGGCTGTCGCTTATCCGATTCCTCATGATGGCCCTGTCGGTGACATGTTGACGGCCACTAAAAACCATCCTTGGCGTCCTGCGCATTTGCATTTCATGATCAAAGCACTTGGCTATGAGTCTTTGATCACGCATGTGTTCCGACGTGATGACCAATATTTAGACTCCGATGCCGTGTTTGGTGTCCGTCAATCATTGATTACCGATTGGGTCCAACAACCCAATGGTGAGTATTTGCTGGAATTTAACTTCGTGCTAAATCCCGTGTCAAAGTGAGTCAGTGCGTCAGCGTGAGTTTTTAATTACAAAAGGAGACAAATGATGAAGATTTTTAACCGAGTCGCTGCAGCCATTGCGGCTGTGGCTTGTTTGAGTGTGGGTGGTGCTATTGCGCAATCACAAGCGCCGTTGGTGGTGGGCAGTACGCTTTCACTGACAGGGCCACTTTCTGCCACGGCGATGACCCATAAATTGGTGGGTGAAATTTATGTTGACCAACTCAATGCGCGTGGTGGTTTGTTAGGCCGTAAGGTGGAATGGCTGGTCAAAGACGATCAATCCAAACCCGATTTGGCGCGCACGCTTTACGAACAACTGATCACCTCTGACAAGGTGGACTTGTTGATCGGACCCTATGGCACAGGCACCATTTTGTCGGCCATGGGTGTCGCACAGCGTTACAACAAAGTCATTGTGAACCATACCCTGGGCATTCCTTCTTTGTCCAAATATGAGATGGCATTTCCTTCATGGTCGTTGGGCTCTGACCCCGGAAATACAGTGCCTAACACCGTGTTTGATGCGGTTGCAGCTTCACCGAAGCCTCCCAAAACGGTGGCCATTGTGACCAGCAAATTCCCATCCATTCACTTCATGAGTTTGGGGGCGCGTGAAGTGGCTAAGAAACGTGGTTTGCAAGAAGTATTGTTCTTGGAGTGGGACTTCGGTAACCGTGATTTTGGTCCCATCGCCGCACGTATCAAAGATGCCAAGCCCGACATGATTTGGGTGGGCGACATCGCGCTAGAAGGCAACATGCTGTTGGATGCGATGAAGAAAATTGACTATGTGCCGCCTATCCATTTCCATACCTACCCAGCACCTGGCCCTATGAGTAAGTCGCCAGACGGCAACTTGGCATTGAGCATGTCTATTTTTGAAGAGCATGCGCCGTTCACCAATAACAAAGTGGCGACCGATTTCATCCAGATTTATCACGAGCGTGCGACCAAAGCCAATATGCCTGACATTGCTGTCGAAGTGCAAGCAGCAGCCTCTTATGCGGCTTGGCAAATCTTGGAAGCCGGGGTGCGTGGTGCCAACAGTTTTGACGACAAGGCCATTGCTGCTTGGATACGAAAAAACCGTGTCAACACCATTTACGGGCAAGTTCGATTTGACGGTCCTGGCAACTTTGGTGACGACATGATGAAAGTCAAACAAGTTCAAAACGGCAAATGGCAAATGGTCTGGCCCACACAGTTTGC
>CANCGU010000087.1 GCA_947377705.1 Comamonadaceae bacterium | reverse complement strand
GCTTGTATTTTTGGCATATTTAGATGACCTGAGAAATTAATTCAACGTGCTCTGCAAAGTCGAGCAAGCGGTGTTCAGCAAAGGGACGTGCAAGTACCTGTATGCAAATGGGGCGACCTTGTGCATCACGCGCAATCGGCAAATTCAATGCGGGCAAGCCCAAGTAATTCACAAATGCCATAAAGGCGTGCATGCCCGCCAATTGCGAGCGGTCAAAGTCAGGGTTTCCAATTTCTACACAAGCCCAATCGGGCACGAGACAACCCAAGGCTGGCAAGATCAAGAAGTCTGCGTGATGGAGATGCTGTTTAACAAACCGCTCTAAGAACGCGGCACGCGCATGCACCGATTCCTGGTACCACGCCTGAGGCAAACCCAACCCAGACAACCCAATAGCTTGCACAGCAGGGTCTGCTTGCCCCGCCAGCAGGGAGGCACGGTGGGTCTGTGCCGTCTCGTAAAACAGCACGCGTTGCGCGTGGCGATTGAGTTGCTCAAACTCATCCGTGATGTCAACTTCAGAAACCTTGATATCGAGTTTTGCAATCCAATCCTGAATTGCTTCCACCACTTGACTGTTAACACCTTGGTGAGGGAACCAAACTTGACATGACGCCTCGTTGTCCCTTAGCTTGCGCAACGACAAAGGCGAAAGAGCCTGCCAAATTTCACGGGCGTCTTGTGGACAGCGGGTCAAGATGCCCACCGTGTCAAGCGATGGCGCCAAAGGCGCACATCCTTGGGTGCTCACCGCACCATGTGTGGTTTTAAGACCGATCAAACCGCAGGTCGCTGCCGGAATACGCACGGAACCTGCCGTGTCTGTGCCTAATGCGGCGTATGTCATGCCAGAAGCCACCGCGACAGCGGAGCCGCTAGATGAGCCGCCAACCGCTGCACGCTCATCCAAGGGATTGACGCAACGCGCAAAGTGTGGGTTTTGCGCCGTTGCGCCACATGCATGCGGCGCCATGACCAGAGTAGCCCACTGACTCGCACCTGCACCGGCGAGCGCCTTGATTGCCGCAGCGGGTTGCACGCCCACCTGAGATGCGCCGTGCCGCACACCACAGCCTGGCCATCGATCTTGCAAATCAAAAATATCTTTGTGCGCCAGCGCTATGCCAGCCAAAGGGCCCGTCACAGGAGCCGTCACAGGCAACTCATCAACCACGCAAGCATATGAACCAGCTAAAGCACGACCATGCGCAATTTGCGCAAGCAACGCAGCTTGCGCTGAAGTGTGCCCCGCACGAATCTGCGCGAGCAACTCCACCATGCGAGCGGGCAATTCAGTCAAGCGCGCACCTCTGCAGCATGGCTTCGTAAGTAACACGCTGATCTGAAACTAACGGCATTGGCGCGGCATCCTGTAAGCGGATCAGCATTTTTCCTACAGCTTGAGTCAACGATTCAGAGGGCGTAACACCATTTCCGACCAAGGTTTTTTTGGCCAATTGCGTCAATTCTTGCGGGCTCTTAATGCTAGTCAACATATGTTTAACGTATTCGGATGATCTGTATGCGTATATTTATACCTCATAAAATATATTTATAGGGAATATTTAAAATATCGTTTCTACCTAAGCATGTTTATGAAAATCAGTGACCAAATTCGTATTCGCATTGAATCGGCCATCTCCTCGGGCGAGCTGCTCCCTGGGGATGCCATCGATGATGTGGCTTTAGCGAGTCAGCACAAGGTGTCTCGCACACCTGTTCGTGAGGCGTTGCTGCAGTTACAAGCCCAGGGCATCTTGAGCAGCACACCACGCGGCGGACACATCGTTTCAAAAATGAACTTGCAGCAACTGCTTTCGCTATGGGAGTTGCTGGCAGAGTTGGAAGGTGTTGTCGTTCGACTGGCCTGCGAGCGCATGACGAATGAAGAAATCAAAACCTTGGTCAAGCAACACCGTGGCAGTCAAAAACTTGCCAGCAAAGAAGACATCGATGGTTGGCAAGAGTCGAACTTGAAATTTCATGAAATCATTTACGAAGGTGCTCGCAACCCCTTCTTGCGACAAGAGGTCTTGCGCATCCGCTCACGAACAGGCGCCTATCGGCGTCATGCGTTTGGCGCATTAGGGCGAATCAAATCGTCTTACGAGCAACACGAAAAAATAGTCAATGCGCTCGAAAAACGCGATGCCAGTGCCGCCGTCACCTACATGACCGCACACATGCGCCCAGGTCGTGACTCAAAAACGTTGAATGATTTCATCATCAGCCTGCCGCGTGAGTTATTGGCGGGCTGACCTTCCCTAAACGGGGTTAGCGCAATACGGCCAACGAGCACAGTTCGAGCTAGTACTTCTCAGCAAGCAAGCCAAAGCCCGTCAAGGCATCATGAATGCCCAAGCGACGCAATGCCCACCAATAAGTTGCCACGTTGACACCGATCAAAGGCTTGCCAAACGCCGCTTCAATTTGCGGCGTCAGTGCGCTGACTGGCAGGTTTGTACCCACATGCACAAAAGCCTCAACGCCTTGCAAATTGAGCGCCCCAAAGCCATCCATGATTTGCTCAGGACTGAACTGGGCAACAGAAATCGGACCCTTTGCCTTCAGACCGTGACTCGCCACAACGTCATAACCACACGAGACAAAGAACTCATGAATCAATGCATCGGCAGGAGGCCAATAAGGCGTTAGCACCGCGATGCGCTTTGGGTCACCGATAGCAGCCAAACCCGCCAACACCGCCATGGACGGCGTGACAAATGGAATGCCCGCTAGTTTTTCAAGCCGGTCTTGCTCGGCCTGCGCGCGCGCGCGGTCACCACGAAATGAATGAATCGAATGACCGTGCGCAACGGCATGGGGCTCACATGGCAAAACCAAATTCAGCGCCTCTTCCAAATTACCCCGCTCAGTTTCTAAGGCCTGCCGATAAGCTTGCATGTCGTCATAGGGTCGAACTGGCAACAACATGCGGCTGACGTGGTTGGTCACGCCGGCGGGGCGCATGGCCTCCATCTCCGGCTGCACGATGGTATTGGTGGCAGGCACGATGACCGCGATCTTTGCACGGGTAGCCAATGCGTCTAGGCTGGTGGTTTGTGTCTTCATACGGGTTATTCCATTTTCAAGTTGGCGGCCTTGGCCGCCTCAGACCAAATCGCGATGTCAGCGCGCAAGGTATCCACAAACTCTTTCGGCGAGCTGCCTATCGCATCCACCCCCATTTGCTGAAACTTCAAATGCGTCCCTTCCGAAGCCAAGGCCTCCTTGACAGCCTCTGCCAGACGCGCAACCACTGCGGGTGGCGTACCTGCAGGCGCCATGAGTCCATTCCAAGTAACGGTTCTAAAGCCAGGGAATCCAGACTCCGCGATGGTTGCCACTTGCGGCAACTGGGTTGCACGCTTGTCGCTAGACACACCGATGATGCGAATATTGCCGCCACTGAGATGCGGGTAAAGCTCAGAAAAATTACCAAAGTACATCTGCACATTTCCCGCGAGCAAGTCAATCACGGCGGGCGCACCGCCCTTGTAACTGATGTGCGTCATGTCCAATTCAGCACGCTTGACAAACAATGCCGCGGACAAATGTGACACGCTCGCCGAGCCGCCTGAAGCGTAATTGAACTTGTTTGGATTTTTTCGAATATAGGCAACAAATTCAGGCACCGTATTGACCGGGACAGATTTGTGAACCCCCATCACGAAAGGATTACTGCCCACATTACTGATGGGCACAAAGTCTTTCAAAGGATCAAAATTAGTTTTACCCACCACGGGCAGTACCGCCATGACAGGCATTGCGGCCATCATCAAGGTGTACCCATCGGCAGGCGCTTTCGCTACAAATTCAGCCGCGATGGCGCCACCTGCGCCCACTTTGTTTTCGACCACAACCGCCTGACCAAGACTCTGTGTGAATCTCTCTGCGATCACTCGCGCAATCGAATCTGTATTACCTCCTGCTGCAAATGGCACCACGATGCGAATCGGTTTTTGAGGCCAAGTGGCCTGCGTTTGCGCGCCAGCAAAGTCTGCACAAAGTGCAAAAGCTAAAAGTGTTGTCATCCAGCGAAAACGTAGCATCACTTATCCTCTCAACGGAAGTTAAAGAATGGCATTGGCGCGTGCAATGCTGTTGATCATGGAAGAGTTCAACAAAAATACGCGGGCTTTCGCCGGATCAGCACAAGTTTCTTGCAACTCACGGATGCGTTGCATCCGCAGCTCAGGGTCTTTTTCTTCTAGATTTTTTTTGTTTTTCACGGAGAGTTGTTGCACATATTCCATGTTGACCGTATGCCGCTGTCGGTGGTAGAGGTCGAGAAGGTTGTCGGCTGCGCCCTCTTGGATTACCTCAGCCAACATATTGCCCAAACTGATGGCATCGTGGATCCCACTGTTTAAACCGAAGCCACCCAATGGGTTATTGACGTGCGCGGCATCACCGGCAAGCAACACGCGGTGCTTGCGTAAATTGACAGCCACGCGTTGGTGCACGCTATAAATACTTTGATGCACCAAGGGGTACATCACATCCGCACTAGCACCGGTCACTCGCCGAATGGTGTGTTGGGCATAAGGACCGGCCATGGCCATATCGTCGGGGACATCTTGTCCAACGGGCAACGTCATGCGCCATAGGCCTGGAGGTCCGACATCGGGCATCTTGAACAGCGCAACCCATTGTTCTGGGTCGCTGATATACGCGTTTTCGGTGTACCCCAGCTGCCCAAAGTCGTAGGTGGTACTGATGACGCTGTAGCGTTCAGGCCAGGTGTATCCGGCAAACTCGATCTCAGCAGACTTACGGACTTGGCTGCGACCGCCATCCGCAGCAACTAGCCATGGTGTTGTCCATGTGGCCGGCCCCTCTGGGGTTGCTACGCGAACCGTCACGTCATGGGAGTTTTGCGTCAGTGACTCAAATCGATGGTTAAACAACACTTGAACATGTGGGAAGTTTTTAAGCTTATCCATCAAGAGTGGCGTTAATCGGTGCTGCTCTAAGTGCAAGCGAAACGGATAGGGCGTGTCGTTTTTGAGCAAACTCAAATCCCACTCTGCCACCCATCCGTGCTCAAGGTCACACGACTGCCAGCGTGACACCTGAATACCCAAGCTCATCATGGCATCCGCCACACCGACACGGTTCAACATTTCTAGGGTGGGCGGATGGAACGTTCCAGCGCGTAAATCTAGGGTGAGGCTGGGTTCAGCCTCCAGCACGACGCACGACACCCCGCGCTGCGCGAGTACCAGGGCAGTCAACAAACCCACCGGGCCTGCACCTGCAATCATCACCTGCGCTTTTGGTTGTTCCAGCATGCCTACCCTTTCTGAAAATCATCAGGTCAACGCTTGGCATACTAGTAGAAAAGAAAGACCTTGCAACGCGCGCAGGGTCGCGTACGTGATTCGGCCCTGCATCAGGGCCAGCAGCAGGCTTTAGGAACGGGCAGCGTTCAAAGCATCACGCGTCTGCAATGCGACGCGGCGAGCACCATCAGAAAAATCCACCCCTGAAGACGCATACAAAATCGCACGCGATGAGTTGACGATGATGGGGCCCGTGGTCTCGCCGTGGGCGACACGCAAGCCAGCCTTCACCGTGGCCACCGCATCGCCACCTTGCGCGCCCACACCCGGAATGAGCAAAGGCACAGTGGGGGCGAGTTCGCGCACACGTTCAATTTCTTTAGGATAGGTGGCGCCCACCACCAAGCCCAATTGGCCGTTGAGGTTCCAAGGGCCTTGGGCCAAACGCGCCACATGCTCGTACAGCAAAGGCTGGCCGTCCACAGAGGCGAGACGTTGGTTTTGCAAATCGTCACCACCGGGGTTGGAGGTGCGGCACAACAAGAACGCACCTTTGCCGTGGTACTTCAAATACGGGGCCACCGAGTCCCAGCCCATGAAGGGCGAAAGGGTCACCGCGTCAGCACCGTAGCGCTCGAAGGCTTCGATGGCGTATTGCTCCGCCGTGCTGCCAATGTCGCCGCGCTTGGCATCCAAGATGATCGGCACATGCGGCGCGACGCGGCGCATGTGTTCCATCAGGCGTTCCAGCTGACCTTCGGCGCGGTGCGCTGCGAAGTAAGCGATTTGGGGTTTGAAGCTGTTCACCAAATCTGCTGTGGCATCCACGATGGCCGCGCAGAAATCGTAAATCTTGTTCGAGTCGCCCTTGATGCGGTCTGGAAACTTGGTGGGTTCAGGGTCGAGGCCCACGCACAGCATGGAGTTGTTTTGGCGCTCGGCGGCGCTCAACATGTCAAGAAAGGTCATGCCCTATTTTAGAAGGCTTACTCGCTGCCCTTGATGTGCGCCATGGCCAAGCACAAGTCAGCCCACACCTTTGATTTTTCTGGCAAGTTGCGCAACACATACGCGGGGTGATAGGTGACCACCACCGGCAAGTTTTGGTATTGGTACACGCGGCCACGCAGCTTGCCCAGTGGTGTGGTTTCTACTTCGGGCACGGTGTCGCGCAACAAGGCCTGTACCGCAAAGCGGCCCATGGCGAGAATCATTTTGGGTTTGAGCAGCGCCACTTGGCGCTCAAGGTAAGGCAGACACTGCGCCACTTCTTCGGGCTTGGGGTTGCGATTGCCAGGTGGGCGGCACTTCAGCACGTTGGCGATGTACACGCCGCCGCCCTCTGCTGTGCGTTCACCGGTGCGTGACAGCGTCATCGCGCCCAGCATGTTGTCGAGCAGCTTGCCGGCTTGGCCCACAAACGGCTCGCCTTGCACGTCTTCGTTCTCGCCTGGGGCTTCGCCCACAATGAGCCAATCCACCTGTGGGGCTTCGCCCTCTGCCGCAGATGCGCCCACACCAAACACGGTGTTTTTGCGCGAGCCGCACAAGGTGCATGCTTGGCAGCCTGACACGGTGCTGTGCAAGACTGACCAATCCATTTGGTCAATGCCTTCGGGGCGTTGGATGATCAGGGGGATGGGTTCGACCTTGGCCACAGGCGCAGGCATTTGTCGCGTTGCGGTATCAACGCCTGCTGCGTTGGCAATGGCTTGTGTGGCCAGCTCGCTGGCAGCGGCAAAGCTATGTGCTTCTTCTGCATGGGCTTGCATCACCACGTCGGCAGGCAAGGATGATGCAGAAGCGGCTGAGGTATCAACCACCAAGGTTTCCACCGCAGGTGCGCCCATGACCGCCGCCTCAGACATGGGCGACCACACACGCACGCCCATCTCGGCCAGCATGGCGCGTTGGCGTTTGTCGAGGTGCAAGGTGTCGGTCATGGGTGAGTAGCTTACAGCTTGAGCGACATGACCACCGCGTGCTCGCGTTGGCCTTGGTCGGCGGGGTAATAGTTTTTGCGCTCGCCCACGCGTCGGTAGCCATAACGCTCGTACACCTGCATGGCGCGAGTGTTGCCCACACGCACCTCTAGCCACAACCATTGGGCGTGGCGGCTGCGCGCCCACACTGACAAGGCATCGAGCATGAGCACGCCGTAGCCTTGGCCCTGAAACTTTGGCGCAACGGTGATGTTGAGCAAATGCACTTCATCCACGCCCTCCATGGCCACTAAGTAGCCAACCAAGGTGTCGCCGCCCATCAGCGCCAGCAGCTGATAGCCCGACTTGAGCGAATCTGCAAAGTTGCCGCGTGTCCACGGGTGGGCGTAGGCGCTGTTTTCGATGCGCAGCACGTCGTCGAGCAGCGCTTCGGTCAGCGGCTCTAGGCGGACTTCGGGTTTCAAAACGGCGTTCATTGGGCGGCGGCTTGTTGCGTTTTGATTTGCATGCGCTCGTCAGTGGTTTGCGCCACTTTGTCGCGAATGTAAAGCGGCAGGGCTTCTTCGGGCGGCACAGCAGCACCCGCCGCCCACGCCGCGGGCGCCAAACGCAGCAGCGCAGCCCCCGTGGGCAAAGCGGTAACTTGTGACGCGGTCAGCGCGGTGGGCCAACGGCCTGCGTACACAGACCAGGCATTGCCTGCAGCGATGAAACTGTCCTGCGCCCAATCGGCAGGCCAGTACAAAGACTCGGGACTGTGCAACTCGGGCGCTTGCACACAGCGCCAAGTGCCTTGCATGGGGTCTGTTTCGCCAGTGCTGGCGGTTGTGGCTTCAACGGCGTTTGGCGTGTATTCATACGCGGCCACATACACCTGCGCCATGCGCGCATCCATGACAGCGAGCACGCGGGTCACGGGCACGGCCCCCGCGACGGCATGGGCGGCACGCGCCTCTTCGGCCACAGCCAACAAGGTGTCAATTGGCAACACGGGCAAGCTTGCGCCAAAGGCCAAACCCTGAGCCACCGAACACGCCGTGCGCAAACCGGTGAACGCACCTGGCCCACGACCAAACACCACGGCTTGCAAATCAGCCAATGCCAAACCGGCCTCTTTCAAGAGCGCCAAGGTTTGCGGAATCATGTGCGTGGACGTGAGCGCACCGCCTGCGCTGGTGTGCGTCCATGTCTGCGTGCCGCGAGCGACGGCTAGAGAAAGGGTGTCGGTGCTGGTCTCTAAAGCCAGCCACTGGTGGGTGTGCATGGCGTGATTATCCCAGCCGTGATAATTTGCCCATGACCTCTCTGCACTTGATCAATTTACGCTCGATGTGTTTGCGTTTTGTTGGGGCCATGGCTTTTGCCGCCACAGCGCTGCACGTCCACGCAGCGCCAAGCTCTAAAGCCGTGCGCAGCGAGCCACCGCAACACACGGCCGGTGATATTGGCCAACTACCGCCCGAAGTAAAAGCAGCGCTGGAACGGGCCAAAGTGCCCCATGACAACTTTCATGTCATGGTGGTCGACACCTTGGCCAACAGCACACCGCGTCTGAGCCACCAAGCCCAAGTGCGCGTGAATCCCGCCTCGTTGATGAAGTTGGCCACCACCACCGCCGCGCTCGACATACTTGGCCCCGCCTTTGTGTGGCGCACGCCCGTTTACGTGGACGGCCCTGTGCGCGATGGCGTATTGCAAGGCAATGTCTACATCAAGGGCAGCGGCGACCCACGTTTGGTGGTGGAGCGTTTGTGGCTGTTGATGCGCCGCATTCAAGGCTTGGGGATTCAGAAAATTCAAGGCGACATCGTGCTGGACCGCAGTGCGTTTGAGGTGCCCACGCGTGACGCCGCCAGCTTTGACGGTGAGCCCTTGCGCCCCTACAACGCGGCGCCCGATGCACTACTGCTCAACTTCAAGTCCTTGCTCATTCAGTTTGTGCCCGACCGTGCTGCCAATGTGGCGCGTGTGCAAATTGAGCCGCCGCTGGCTGGTGTGCAGTTTCCTGCCACCGTACCGCTGAGCCATGGCGACTGCAGCGACTACCGCAGCGCGTTGCGTGCCGACTGGACCGACCCCACACGCATCCGCTTTGCAGGCAGCTTCCCCGCCGTGTGCGGCGAAAAAATGTGGCCCATTGCGTATGCCGCGCCCCAGCAATTTGCGCAGCGCGCCATCGCAGGCATGTGGCAGCAGCTCGGCGGCCAACTGAGCGGCCAAGTGCGTGAAGGCAACGTACCAGCGGGCCTGCAACCTGCCTTCAATGTCGAGTCTGCGAGCTTGGCCGAAACCATCCGCGACATCAACAAGTACAGCAACAACGTGATGGCACAACAGGTGTTTCTCACACTCAGTCAACAGCAGCGTGAGGTCGGTAGTTTTGAGGCGTCGCGCGAGGTGATGCAACGGTGGTGGCG
>CANCGU010000086.1 GCA_947377705.1 Comamonadaceae bacterium | reverse complement strand
GGTCAAATTGACTCGGCGCACAGCTCTAGCTTGCATTCGTCAGACATGGTGCCTGCCCGGGTGGATGGGGCCAAAGCGACAGATAAAAACTGGTTGCGGCCTTCGACCGACAAGGCGCCGCGTATGCAAACCCAGCGTGATGCCTATGGCTTCCGCTATGCCGCCATTCGCCGCCCTATTCACAATGCTGCCACCCACGACTATGTGCGCTCGACGGTGTTTGTGGCACCTGCGTCGGCCTTGATCCCCCCCAATAACCTCTATAACGTGGCCAACATCAACACCGCCATTGACGACACACACACCGCATTTCACTTCATTGCATGGGGCGACCCTGCGACGACGCCAGAAACCGCGACATGGCGCCAGTTCTTGTGCGCTCAAGTGGGCGTCGATGTAGATACGAAGTTCAACCCTGTCCGCACAGTCGCGAATGATTTCATGCAAGACCGTCAAGCCATGAAGGCCGGTAATTTCACCGGAATTCCTGGTATCCCTAACCAAGACATGGCCATGTGGGTGACCATGGGGCCTATTGCAGATCGCACCCATGACCGCTTGGGGGCAAGTGATTTGGCCATCGTGGAATTCCGCCGTCAGATGGTGGATGCCGTTCAAAGCTTCATCAAAGGTGAGCCTCCTATTGGGGTTGGCCCGCTCCGCATTCCGGGCTCGATGTGTTCCTATCAAGCCGTGATTCCCAAAGAGGTGGATTGGCGTGACTACAACGCCGAACCCGTTTAACTAAAAAACAATCAGGAGACCAACCATGAAATCTATCCTTATTCAACGTCGCCGTTTGCTTCAATCTGTGGCATTCGCCGTCGCGGCAACTGGCGTTGTATCGAGCGCTTTAGCTCAGGGTTATCCCAACCGCTCCATCAAATTCATCGTCCCGTATTCGGCTGGCGGTTTGCCTGATACCGTGGCTCGTATTTATGCGCAACGTTTAGGTGAACGTTTGGGGCAACCGGTGGTCGTGGATAACAAACCCGGGGCCAATGGTGTTGTTGCTGCACAAGCGATGGCGTCATCGCCGAAAGATGGCTATACCTTTTTGGTCACCGATGGCTCCATGTTTTCCATCAACCCTGCGCTCTACAAAACGATCAGCTATGACTACAAGCGTGACTTTGTCCCCGTCTCACTGGCTGCACGCGCACCTTTGTATCTGGCGGTGCATCCCAAAATTCCCGCCAATAACCTGCGTGAATTAATCGCCTTGGCCAAGAGCAAACCCGGCATATTGACCTATGGGTCTTCGGGCATTGGCAGTACACATCACTTGAGCATGGAGGCGTTCAAAGCGTCTTTGTCTTTGGATATCACGCACATCCCATTCAAAGGCACAGGCCAATCGGTGCCCGCGTTAATTGGCGGTCAAGTGGATATGTTGTTCTCTGCGCTGCCGTCACTGTCTGGTTTCGTCAAAGCAGGTCAGGTGCATTTGATTGGCAATAACGCAGGCAAGCGCTCCAGCCAAGAGCCAAACGTACCGACGCTGGCCGAGGTGATTCCCGGTTTTGACTTTGCCCCTATCGTTGGCGTGTTGGCCTCGACCGGAACCCCCCAAGCCGCGATAGACCGTATCAGTGCTGAAATGACGGCTGTGGCAAAACAGCCAGAGACCATCCAAATTTTAAGTAACGCCGGCATCGAAGCCATTGGCGGTAGTGCGAGTGAGTATGGCCGTGCCATCGTGGATGAAAACGAACGCTTGGGCAAAGCTGTCCATAGCGCTGGCATCAAACAACAGGAGTAATGTGTGAGTCGATTGAAACTGAGCTTTGCATGCTGGAACTATGACCGTACGCGCGCCTTGATGGATGGCACGGTACCTGTCGATGGCATTGACCTGAACTACTTGAACTTGCCTGTGGAGGAAACCTTCTTTCGCATGGCGCGTTTTCAAGAATTTGACGTGGCTGAAATGTCACTGTCGTCCTATTGCGTGACGCTGTCGAAACCCGAGCGCCCTTTTGTAGCGTTGCCAATTTTCCCTTCGCGTTTTTTTCGCCACTCGTGCATTTATGTCAATGCAAACAGTGGCATCAATGAACCGAAAGACTTGATCGGCAAGCGCATCGCCAGCCCTGAATACCAAATGACGGCGCCTGTTTGGATTCGCGGCATCTTGTCTGATCACTACGGTGTACCCGTGGATGCGCAACCGTATTTGTTTGGCGGCGAGGAAGAGGCGGGGCGCATTGAAAAAATGAAATTGCAATTGCCGCCAAATATTCAAGTCAACCCAATTGGCCTCACGCAAACCCTGTCGCAAATGCTGCACGAGGGCGAGTTAGACGCGCTGTACACCGCGCGCATGCCATCTTCTTTCCTCAAGGGCGATGGCAAGGTCAAGCGTTTGTTTGAAAATTATGTGGATGTCGAACGTGCTTATTACCGTGAAACGGGAATCTTTCCCATCATGCACACGGTGGTCATTCGCCGCGAAGTGTATGAAGCCAATCGTTGGATTGCGCAGTCGTTGACCAAAGCCTTCATTGAAGCACAGCGCCGCACGTATGAAGATTTGTACGAAACCGCAGCACTCAAAGCGATGCTGCCTTGGTTGACTGCACATGTGGAAGATGCACGCCGTGAGTTTGGCGACGATTGGTGGTCTTACGGCTTAGAAAAAAACCGAAAAACACTAGAGACGTTCACACGCTACCACCATGAGCAAGGCTTGTCCCCTCGCCAATTGGATGTGGCCGAGTTGTTTGCGCCAGAATCGCTCGAAGCTTTCAAAATTTAAACCTCTGAATAAGGAACCGACATGAAGAATATTTTTCAATGGCTGTTTGTCGGGGTGTTGAGTTTGCTCAGCGCCGTCAGTCCAAGCTATGCGCAAAGCTTTCCTAACAAGCCGATTCAAATCATCGTGCCCGTCGCCGCTGGCGGGGGCACAGATTTACTGGCGCGAACCTTAGGGCAAAAAGTCAGCGAGGTGTTAGGTCAACCGGTGGTGATTGAAAATCGCTTGGGCGCAGGCGGCAATATCGGCGTAGAAATGGTGGCCAAGGCCAAACCCGATGGCTACACGCTGCTGGTTTCACCCGGAACCATCGCCACCAACGTGGCGGTGTACCGCAAGTTACCTTATGACTTGCTCAAAGACTTACAAACCGTCACCTTGGTGGGGCAAACCGGTTCGGTGTTGGTGGTCCACCCCTCTGTAAAAGCGAACAATTTGCGTGAATTTGTGGACTTGGCCAAAGCCAGTCCGGGTGAGTTGAACTATGGCTCTGCTGGCATGGGTAGCCCGCAGCATTTGCATGCTGAATTTTTTAATCAACTGGCAGGAACCAAGACCAATCACATTCCCTACAAAGGTCAATCACAAGCGATGACCGATTTGGTCGGTGGGCAACTCGCCTATATGTTTAGCCCAGTTCAAAATGCCTTGCCCTACATTCAGCAAGGGCGCATTCGTGCGCTGACCATGGCGGCTTCCCAACGTAACCCCAATTTGCCACAAGTGCCTTCGCTGGCAGAAGGCGGTTACAAGGGGGTGGACTTGGCCAATTGGTTTGCGGTCTATGCACCTGCTGGCACACCGCCCGCAATTGTGAAAAAGCTCAACGCGGCTTTTGTGCAGGTCGGCAAAACACCTGAGATGAAAGCCAAGTTTGAAAAGCTAGGCTTCGAGCCTTTTTTCACCACGTCTGAAGATGGCACAGATTTCATGCGCGCCGAGTTGGTGCGCTGGGCTCGCGTGGCCGCCTATGCAGGCATCAAAGCAGAATAACGAGAGCACCATGACAACACAAATCTTAGAAGACTTAGCGCTAGCCAACCACATCTTGGTCAATGAGGGCGTATTGGATGGCTTTGGCCATATCAGTGTGCGTCACCCGACGAATCCCGAGCGATTTTTCATTGCCCGCAGCATGGCGCCTGCTTTGGTTGAAGCGCAAGACATTGTGGAGGTCGATTTGGACGGCAACGTACACGATGCGCAGGGTCGCCGCACTTACGTGGAGCGTTTCATCCACAGCGCCATCTACAGAGCGCGCCCTGATGTGATGTCAATCGTCCATAGCCATTCACCAGCAGTTATTCCGTTTGGCGTCACGGGTGCGCGCTTGCGCCCTATTTGCCACATGAGTGGCTTTTTAGGTGCGGTGACGCCCGTTTATGAAATTCGTCACAGTGCAGGTGAGAGCTCCGACTTGTTGATCAGCAACCAAGCCTTGGGTGAGTCTTTGGCCGCAGTGCTCGGTCAATCCAATGTGGCACTTATGCGTGGCCACGGCAGCGTGACGGTGGGCGTTTCCATCCAACAAGCCGTGTTCCGTTCCGTTTATACCGAGAGCAATGCACGTTTGCAGAGCGAGGCATCGCGTTTGGGAGAGATCAATTTCCTCACAGAAGCCGAAGCGAAAGCCACGTCCGATATGAACGATATGCATCTGGATCGCCCTTGGGAAATGTGGAAACGCAATGCACTAAAAAGGGGCTAGATATTTAAACCTATGTGAAGATGCCTAGGGGATTCCCGAGGGGCACTGTCTCTAGAATGTGAGCTTCTAATTCATTACTTCAAATGGAGCCTCACATGAAAAAGCAGTTCGTTACCTTGGCTGTTGCCACCCTGTTGGCTGGCACCGCGTTTGCGCAAGCCAATGACACCCTCGCCAAAGTCAAAGCCTCTGGCAGCGTCACCATGGGTGTGCGCGACTCCTCGGGTGCTTTGTCTTACACCTTGGGTGACGGCAAGTATGTGGGCTACCACGTTGAGATTTGCCAACGCATCATTGCCAACCTCGAAAAAGCGGCAGGCAAGAAGTTGGAAGTGAAGTACACCCCAGTCACCTCACAAAACCGCATTCCTTTGGTCGAGAACGGCACGGTGGACATCGAGTGCGGCTCGACCACCAACAACGAAGCCCGCCAAAAGCAAGTGGCTTTCGCATTCACCACCTACGTGGAAGAAGTGCGCATCGCGGTGCGTGCCAACTCTGGTATCACCACCATCGCTCAGTTGAACGGCAAAAACGTGGCGACTACCACCGGTACCACCTCTGTGCAACTGTTGCGCAAGAACGAACGCGCTACTGGCGTTGACTTCAAAGAAGTGTTCGGCAAAGACCACGCTGACAGCTTCCTTCTGCTCGAGTCTGGCCGCGCTGATGCGTTTGTGATGGACGGCCAAATCTTGGCAGGCAACATCGCCAACTCCAAAGCCCCCGCTGATTTCAAACAAGTGGGCGAAGTGTTGAACGTCGAGCCTATTGCCATCATGTTCCGCAAGGATGATCCTGCGTTCAAGAAATTGGCCGACGACACCATTGCCGGTTTGGCCAAGTCTGGTGAACTCGCGAAGCTGTATGACAAGTGGTTCGTGCAAGCCATTCCTCCCAAGAACATCAAGCTCGGCATGCCTGCTAGTGACGCCAACAAGGCAGCTTGGGCCACCCCCAACGACAAGCCTGTCGAAGCCTACGCCAAGAAGTAATTTCAGAACGTACAAAACATGACACTCGATTGGCAGGTTTTTCTTCAGGACGACGGTGGGGGACGCACCTACCTCGAGTGGATGTTTGATGCCTGGGGCTGGACGCTTTCAGTCGCGGGCAGTGCCTGGGTGGTGGCCATGGTGTCGGGGTGCCTGATGGGTGTTCTGCGCACCTTGCCCCAAGACACACGTTTGAATGCTTGGTTAGCGAGATTCGCCAACGCGTGGGTGGAGCTGTTTCGCAACATTCCCGTGTTGGTCCAAATTTTTCTCTGGTACTTTGTATTACCCAAGATCTTCCCGGCGATGCAACAAGTGCCAGGGTTTGCGTTGGTGGTGTTGGGCCTAGGCTTCTTCACCTCCTCACGCGTGGCCGAGATGCTGCGCGCCGGTATCCAAGCCATGCCACGCGGCCAGCGTTACGCAGCCATGGCCATGGGCTTTACCACTTGGCAAACGTATCGCTATGTGCTGTTGCCTATCGCGTTTCGCACCATTTGGCCGCCGCTGACCAGCGAGTCGATGAACTTGTTGAAGAACTCATCTGTAGCCTTTGCGGTGTCCATTGCCGAACTCACCATGTACGCCATGCAAGTGCAAGAAGAAACCTCGCGCGGCATTGAGGTGTACTTGGCTGTGACGGCGCTGTACACCCTGTCAGCTTTTGCAGTGAACCGTGTGATGGCCTTCATTGAACGCCGCATGCAAATCCCTGGCCTCGTGGTCGCGGGCAATGTAGGCGGGGGGCACTGAGCATGAGCGCACTCGATTTTTCTTTTATCGAATGGGACATTTTCAACAAGTTTGTGTTGAAGGGCATGTTGTTCAGCATGGAGCTGACCCTGATCGCCACGGTGGGCGGCATTGTGTTTGGCACGATCTTGGCGCTCATGCGCTTGTCGGGCAACAAGGCCTTAGCGCTGCCTGCCGTTATTTATGTGAACGGTATGCGCTCCATCCCTTTGGTGATGGTGATTCTGTGGTTCTTCTTACTGATCCCGTTTTTGATTGGTCGTTCGATTGGGGCTGAGTTGTCGGCCACCATCACCTTTGTGGCGTTTGAGGCCGCTTACTTCAGCGAAATCATGCGCGCAGGCATTCAGTCCATCCCGCGTGGTCAGGTCATGGCCGGTCAAGCCTTGGGTATGAGCTACAGCCAGAACATGCGCCTGATTGTGTTGCCCCAAGCGTTTCGCAACATGATTCCTGTGTTGCTCACGCAAACCATCATCTTGTTCCAAGACACCTCGCTGGTCTACGCCATTGGTGCGTATGACTTGCTCAAGGGTTTTGTCACCGCCGGCAAGATTTATGGCCGCGTGGAAGAGGTCTACATCTTGGCCGCTGTGGTGTATTTCGTGATTTGTTTTGGCCTCTCGGCCCTGGTGCGTCGCTTGCAAGCGCGCATTGCCATCATTCGCTAAGCGTTAATTTGCGCTGGAGTTCATCGTGATTGAATTAAAAAATGTGTCCAAGTGGTACGGCCCCGTTCAGGTGTTGAACAACTGTTCTACCAACATCCAAAAGGGTGAAGTGGTCGTGGTCTGTGGCCCCTCGGGCTCAGGCAAATCCACCCTCATCAAAACCATCAACGCCTTGGAGCCATTCCAAGAAGGCGAAATCATGGTCGACGGCATCGCTGTGCACGGCAAAGACACCAACCTACCCAAACTGCGCAGTCGCGTGGGCATGGTGTTCCAGCACTTTGAGTTGTTCCCGCATTTGTCGGTGACCGAGAACCTGACCATTGCCCAGCAAAAGGTCTTAGGCCGCAGCGAAGACGAAGCGCACGCCCATGGCTTGAAATACTTAGAGCGCGTGGGCCTGATGGCGCACAAAGACAAGTTCCCGGGTCAACTCTCAGGCGGCCAACAACAACGCGTTGCCATCGCCCGCGCCTTGAGCATGGACCCGATCGTGATGTTGTTTGACGAACCCACCTCAGCACTCGATCCCGAGATGGTGGGCGAGGTGTTGGACGTGATGGTGGACTTGGCCAATGAAGGCATGACCATGATGTGCGTGACCCACGAAATGGGCTTTGCGCGCAAAGTGGGCAGCCGCGTCATCTTCATGGATGTGGGCGGCAAGATTTTGGAAGACTGCTCGAAGGATGAGTTTTTCAACCATCCTGAGAACCGTCAGCCACGCACCAAAGAGTTCTTGAACAAGATCTTGGCGCACTGATACCTAATTGGGGTCAGAACCTAATTAGCTTTTGCTTGTTAGGTTGGTTTGTCGAGGCGTCTCTTGATGGGGCGCCTTTTTCTTTGTTGCTTTGTTTTTGCTCGTGAAGGTTTCTCGCCGGAGAGGGTTGCGCAGCTTGGGTACGGCGGCTTCCTCATGCTGGAGTACCAGAAATCGTCAGCCGCCGCACCCAAGCCACGCAACGGTCGTTAACCAACAACCCTAATCCAGCTTTTGTAGGTCGCAGTCTGTGGGTAGAGGGCATGGGCAGGTGACGATTTCTGGTACCCCAGCATGAGGAACCTGCCCATGCCCTCTACCAACAGCGAGCCCAGAAACAAAAAAGCGACAATCAGCATATGACGCAACAAATCACCATCACAAAACCCGACGACTGGCACCTGCACGTGCGCGATGGCGCTGCACTCAACACCGTGGTGCCCCACACCGCCGCCGAATTTGGCCGCGCCATCATCATGCCCAACCTCAAGCCCCCCGTCACCACGGCGGCGCAAGCGCTTGCGTACAAACAACGCATCTTGGCCGCCGTTCCAAAAGGTGTGAGCTTCGAGCCTTTGATGACGCTCTACCTCACCGACAACTTGCCCGCCGACGAAATTCCCCGTGCCAAAGACGCAGGTGTGGTCGCCGCCAAGCTCTATCCAGCCGGCGCCACCACCAACAGCGATGCCGGCGTGACCGACCTGCGCAAGACCTACAAAACCCTCGACGCCATGCAAAAGGCAGGCATGTTGTTGTTGGTGCATGGCGAAGTCACCAGCCCCGACATTGACTTGTTTGACCGCGAGGCTGTGTTCATCGACACACAACTCATTCCGCTGCGTAAAGATTTTCCTGAACTCAAAATTGTGTTCGAGCACATCACCACTGCCGAAGCCGCGCAGTACGTGGCTGCGAGCGACAAGTACACCGGCGCCACCATCACCGCGCACCACTTGCTCTTCAACCGCAACGCCATCTTCACCGGTGGCATTCGCCCGCACTACTACTGCTTGCCTGTGTTGAAGCGCGAGACACATCGCCAAGCCTTGGTCAAAGCGGCCACCAGCGGCTCGCCCAAATTCTTCTTGGGTACCGACAGTGCCCCACACCCCGCACAGCTCAAAGAGCACGCCACCGGTTGCGCGGGTTGCTACACCGCACATGCCGCCATGCCTATGTACGCTGAAGCGTTTGACAACGCAGGGGCACTCGACAAGCTCGAAGGCTTTGCCAGCTTCCATGGCGCAGACTTCTACGGTTTACCTCGCAACACGGGCACACTCACGCTGCGTAAAGAGAGCTGGATGCCACCCGAGAGCTTCGCATTCGGCGAAGCCGACTTGAAACCTTTGCGTTCTGGCGAGGCATTGCCTTGGCGCGTGGTTTAAGTTCAAACACAGAAGGCTTTGCAGGTGCTGTCTTAGCCGAAATCGATTGGTCTCAACCGTGGTTCGCGCCGTGGCGCGAACTCGGCGAACCCTCGGCGCAACTGGCGCTAAAGCAGCAAAGCGTGGCCGAAGCCCTTAACGCAATCACATACGCAGCCATGCGAGAGGCCAGCGCGGGCTCGGGTGATATTGCGAGCGCAGCGAGCGTGAACACGACCCGTGCTGGCCTCGCGCTTGGCGATGCCAAAGAAGTGACGTTCGTCCCCCAGTCAGCCCTCTCCGAAGGCCAAGCCTACGAAGACTTCATCTTCAAAACCGCGCAAGTCCCCACACGCGATGGCCTGCACGACTTCTTCAACGGCTTGTGTTGGCAACGCTTTCCGCTGGCCAAACGCCGCCTCAATCAACTGCAAGCCGCTGAGATCGAAACCCAAGGCATTCGCGCCACGCGCGGCCCTGTGCGCGATGCCCTCACCTTGTTTGACGAAAACGTGGTGCTCATGCACGCGCCCGATGCGGTGTGGGACGCTTTGCAAGCACGCGATTGGCTCACGTTGTTGGTGGACTTGCGCGCGCAATGGCAGCAGGTGCACCTGGTGTTGTTTGGCCATGCCTTGCTTGAAAAACTCGTCACGCCCTACAAGTCCATCACTGGTCATGTGTACCGGGTGGCCAATGAGGTCAACCCGCACGACGAAGCCGCGCTTGA
>CANCGU010000085.1 GCA_947377705.1 Comamonadaceae bacterium | reverse complement strand
GGCAAATTGATGATGAGGCATTCATCCCGAATCACCGCCACTTGGCGCGACAGGATGGCGGTGGGCACAAACTTCAAACTCACTTGGCGCATTTGTTCGCCAAAGCCGGGCATTTCTTTGTGGGCCACGGCCAAGGTGGCTTCGGGTGTCACATCACGTTGGGCGGGGCCTGTGCCGCCCGTGGTGAGTACCAAGTGGCAGCCGATATCAACCAGTTCAATGAGTGTTTGGCTGATGGTGGCTTGCTCGTCAGGAATCAAGCGTTCGACGTATTCAATGGGGTTGTACAAGGCTTGGCCCAGCCAATCGCGCAGGGCGGGCAGGCCTTTGTCTTCGTAGGTGCCGCTCGACGCACGGTCGCTGATAGACACGATGCCGACCTTGATGGTGTCGCAACGGGCATCGGGGGTGGGCAAGGTGGTGTCGGTCATGGTTTGGGTTACGGTTTGTAGGTGTCTTCGTCTTCTTCGGGCGTATGCAACGTGTCTTCCGCGAGGTTGAGCTGCTCTTTGATGAGCTGAAAAATTTCGCGGAACGCACGGCTTTGGCGCGGCAGCAAACCCTTGGCAATGTCGGCCTTGGTGGTGGCGTCGTCTTTGCGTGCTTGGCGTACCAAGGCACGCAGCTGTTGGCTGTCTGTGCTGGGGTATTCGTTCATCCACTCTTGCAGCGCTGGGTCTTCGGCCAGCAGGCGGTCGCGCCAGCTCTCAGCCAAGTGCAGGGCCAAGGTGTCTTTGGTGCTGCCCATGCGTTGCTCATTGAGCGCGTCTTTGACGGCTTCAATCGATTCTTCGCTGAGCTTGCGCATGAGTTTGCCCACGTACTGCATTTGACGGCGCTTGCCTTCAAAGTTGGTGATGCGACGTGCCTCGGCCAGTGCTTCGCGCAGTTGGTCGGTCATGTGACCTTGGGTGTTCAGTCGCTCAATCAGTTCGCCGCGCAGGGTGAGCAACTCGACACCCAAGTCTTGGCGATCGTCGCTGTCTTTTTTCCGGTCAGTGCGGCTCAGGCCCTCGGTGCCTTTGAGTTCGGCTTTGAGTTCGAGGTCGAGTTCGCTGCCTTCGGCCACGAACTGGCCTCGGACAAAGTAACCTTTTTTGGGTTTACGTGACATAAATTAGGGCGCTTTAAATAGGTCGGTTTGCCCTTCAACACAAAGGGTAAACGCGCTGACAAGTATCATAGCCGCCGATATGACCAAAGCCTCCAAAAACCAAGCCTCTTCCCACACGCCTGCCCAAGGTTTCAGCTACAGCCGCGAACACTTCGCCTCGTTGGTCGATGCAGCCTTGAAGCACGCCAAAAAGCTAGGGGCCACTGATGCGGGGGCTGATGCGTCTGAGGGCTGTGGTTTGAGCGTGTCGGTGCGCAAAGGCGAGCTAGAAAACGTGGAGCGCAACCGTGATAAATCGCTGGGCGTGACGGTGTACTTGGGCCACCGCCGCGGCAATGCCAGCACGTCCGACTTCTCGCAAGCGGCAATTGAGCGCACCGTGCAAGCGGCTTACGACATTGCCCGCTTCACCGCGGAAGACCCCGTGGCGGGCTTGCCCGACGAAAAAGACATCGCCAAGCACCACCCCGATTTGGATTTGTTCCACCCCTGGAGCATCACCAGCGCAGACGCCGCAACCCTCGCACTGCGTTGCGAAGCTGCTGCCATGCAAACCGACAAGCGCATCACCAACAGCGAAGGTGCGGCGGTGTCGGCGCAGCAAAGCCATTTTTTCAGTGCCCACACCCACGGTTTTCGAGGTGGTTATGCCAGTTCGCGCCACACCATTTCTGTGGCACCCATTGCAGGCAAGGGCGATGGTATGCAGCGCGATGCGTGGTACAGCTCGATGCGCAGCGCCGATGAACTGGCCTCGCCCGAAGCTGTGGGCCGCTACGCTGCCGAACGTGCCTTGAGCCGTTTGAAGTCACGCAAGATTGCCACGGTGGAATGCCCGGTGTTGTTTGAAGCACCTGTGGCCGCTGGCTTGTTGGGTGGTTTTGTGCAAGCCGTGAGCGGCGGTGCGCTGTACCGCAAGAGCACGTTCTTGCTCGACTCGCTGGGCAAGACGGTGTTCCCCAAGCACATCGACATCTCTGAAGACCCGTTTGTCATGCGCGGCAAAGGCAGTTCGCCGTTTGACGACGAAGGCGTGACCACCCGCGCACGCCGGGTAGTGGATGCAGGCCGCGTGGAAGGCTATTTCCTCAGCAGCTACACAGCCCGCAAGCTGGGCATGGCCACCACGGGTAACTCGGGTGGTTCGCACAATTTGGTGATGTCTTCACGCCTGACGCAAAGCGCCGACGACTTGGACGCCATGCTGAAAAAGCTGGGCACAGGTTTGTTTGTGATTGAGCTGATGGGCCAAGGCGTGAACTATGTGACGGGCGACTATTCGCGCGGCGCCAGTGGCTTTTGGGTCGAGAACGGGCGCATTGCGTATCCCGTGCAAGAAATCACCATCGCGGGCAATATGAAAGATATGTTCCAAGGCATTGAAGCCATTGGTGCGGATGCTTACACGATGGGGGCTAAGACGATTGGGTCTGTGCTGATCAATCGCATGAAGGTGGCGGGTAGCTAAGCGCGCTTGCGCAACATTCTGCGCAACTCTGGTGATTGAATCGGTGCCACGTCGAATGCAGGTGTGTCTAACGCATCGTTGATGGTTTTCTTTAAGAAACGAATGGTTTCTTGATTGACTGTTTCACGCTCGTTGTCAACGGTGATCATGTGATAGCTGTCACCCAAATAGATGAACTCTTTGGTGGCTGAACGAATGTTGTCGTAGGCCCATTCAGCATTTCGCATATGCACTGTTTCATCATCGGCTGCATGGATGAACAGCGTGGGGCAGTCAATCAGCTGAACTTTTTTGCGCGCTTCTTTGATAAGCGCGCGGCCCTCAGACACATACTTGAATGGCAGGTAGTCCGCGCCTGATTCTGAGATATGGTCTTTTTGCATGGCGCGTTTGACCATCGCTCGCATTTCAGGATTTTTGATGCCGTAAGGCTCGGCTTCTGCATACCGATAGCGGCTGGCAAAAGGTAACCAACTTGCAAAGTTCAGCAAGAAGCTGTACCAAGGAATGGCCCAGCCGTCGTAAGCCAATGCAGTAGAAAGCAAAACCATGCTGGTGAGTGGTTCGCGCTGTGCAAGTGCCATTGCCAAGGTAGAGCCCATCGATAGGCCGACCACGGATACAGTGTTGAATTGCGTGCGTAGCTCCCAGAGGTATAGCTCCGCTTGTTGCACCCAGTCTTGCCAACTACCGCACTCGGTGCCGAAGGAGTAGTTAGGAATGCAAGGTACGAAAACAGAGAACCCTGCCACGTTTAATTCTTTGGCCAGTCGTGATAATTCGAGAGGGCTGGCGCCTAGCCCATGTAACATCAGAATGCAATGTTCCCCGCCCACGAGTTCGATGTCTTGTTGTGGCTTTATAGATTGACTCATGCGTATTCAAAATTCCAAATCGTGGGTGAAGTATTCGTTTGGCGATGCAGTGCTAGGAAGCTTCGTGCTTTTGTTGGGGGCTTTTGTGGTGCGATATGCCCTGCAGCCCTTGATTGAGCCTTATGCGCCCTTCCATTTTTTCATCGTAGCATGTCTATTTATTGCGTATCGTTATGGTTACCAACTGGCCTTGCTTTCCACTTTAATTAGCGCGTTGGTGGGCAGCTTTTTCTTTGTCAAGCCTTACTTCACGCTAGGTCAAGCATCCGTGACCGATGTGATTCAGTTCATTAACTTTGCGTCTGTCACTGCGATTACTGTCCTGATCGTTGAGAAACTGCAGCGCACGATTTACGCCCGTCAAATGGTGTTGAAAATCCTAGAGTCGCGCCACAAAATTTCCTTGTATCGTGAAAATGACCGTATTTATTTCTCAAAATCGAACAATGAAGCTTGGGCGGTTTTGGATGAAATCTTGACGGATTTTGACGACATTATCTTGATTCAGTATGGTGTAAGTGGCGTCAAGTTAGAGCCGTTGTTCATGGCGTTGACGGCTTGTCAAAAACCTATTTTGTCTGCGGATGAGTGGCAGTTATTGATGGATCCAGACGACATGGGTTTGTTGTTGTTCAAATTGTCTCAGCCGATCGTCAAGTCAGGCCAGATGGATGAATTTGTGTTGCGGTTTGCTTCGCATGAGAATGCGGCTCCCCACATGGTCGCACTAGAGTCTTTCGTGTTTCTCGGAAAGTCGTTAAGAATTTTGCGATTGGCAGTGAGTCAAGCATGAAGGTTGTTTGGTGTCTTGCTTTGGCGATGGTGCTACCCCTTGTCGGACGCGCTGAGGAGTCTGTGGTGTCAGACAAGTTTGAGGTTGCAGCAGGCTTTAGCCGAACCAGTCAGTCGCTAATGCATGGCGTGCTGATCACATATGCAAACGACCCAACTCTGAATGTGAATTACGAAACGGCGCTGGGATTCGCCAGCATGCAAAACGGGGTAGGTCTTTGGTTGGTGCGTGGTGAGTTGTTCAAAGCTGGCTTGTCGGTGAACTACATGATGGGCCGTCAAGAAAAAGCCGATCCACGCTATGTCGGCATGGGCAGTGTTGCTGGCTCTGCCATGAGCTATGTGTGGGCCGAGTGGCAGCCGATCAAAGATGCGATCGCCTTGTATGGCAATACAGGCCATTCATGGAATACCGCCAGTGGCACCTTGGCTCAGTGGGGTGCCACGTTGGGTTTCCCCTTGGCCCACCAAGTCAATGGGTTTGTGGATGTATCACGCTATTGGGCCAATCAGCGCTATGTGCAGCAGTATTACGGTGTGACGCAAAGTCAGTCACAGACGTCTCACTACAGCGTATTTAACGCGCACATGTCTGGCACTTTGTATGCAAATGCTCAAATGGGCGTTGCGATTGAACTAGACCGCGACATGGATTTGATCGCGTCATATGGTCGATCAACTGCCAGCGCCATGTTGATGGAAAGCCCCTTGATCCGCCAAAAGTCGCAGATGCTTTCTGCTCTGGTGTTAAGTCGGCGCTTTCCCTGAAGTGCGCTAACCCGCCAAAGCCGCTTTCACAGCAGCAGACACCAAGCCCATATCTGCCTTGCCAGTCAGTTGCGCTTTGACTGCGCCCATGACCTTGCCCATATCTGCGGGACCTGCAGCCCCCACTTCAGCAACGATGGCTTTCACAGCCGCCGTGATTTCTTCGGCGCTCAAACGTTGAGGCAAGTACACCTCCAACACTTTGATTTCAGCGCTTTCCACATCAGCCAAGTCTTGGCGCTGCGCTGAGACGTAAGCTGCCACCGAGTCTTTGCGCTGCTTGATCAGCTTGTCCACGATGGCAATCACCATGGCGTCGTCCAGCTCGACGCGTTCGTCTACTTCTTTTTGCTTCATCGCGGCTTGCAACAAGCGGATGGTGCCCAAGCGCACGCTGTCTTTAGCGCGCATGGCTGTTTTCATGTCTTCGGTGATGTGTGCTTTGAGGCTCATGGTGCGTTCCTAGGGAGAGATGTCAATCGAAAAAAAAGCCCGCTGAGGCGTCCCTAGCGAGCTTTTTTGGGGCAGAGGCTGCTTAGTACAGCTTCTTGGGCAACTGCATGCTGCGGATGCGCTTGTAGTTGCGTTTCACGGCTGCTGCTTTTTTGCGTTTACGTTCAGCGGTTGGCTTCTCGTAGAACTCGCGAGCGCGCAAGTCGGTCAACAGACCCAATTTTTCAATGGTGCGCTTGAAGCGACGCAGAGCGACGTCAAACGGTTCGTTTTCTTTTACACGGATGGTGGTCATTACCAAAATTTCCAAATATTTGCAGTCAGAGGGCGCCTAGGAAGATCGTGCCTAAGCGCCGTGCCTGCGGTGTTCCCCAACATTAAGTTGATCAGGCCGTTGGGGGTTTGCCAGCAAAGACAGAAATTATAGCGACTAAACCGCCGGTTTTAACCGAGCGCCCAAGGCTTTTGCGCACGCATAGCCACTGGACCAAGCCCACTGGAAGTTGTAGCCGCCCAGCCAGCCCGTGATGTCCACCACTTCGCCAATGAAATAGAGGCCTGGTTGCTTGGATTCCATGGTTTGTTGCGATAAATCACGCGTGTTCACGCCGCCCACGGTGACTTCGGCTTTTTTGTAGCCCTCGGTGCCTGTGGGGGTGAGCGGCCAAGCGCTCAGGCGCTGGGCCAAGAGGTTCAGGGCTTTGTCGCTGGCTTCAATCACGGGGCGCTGCCACGCGGGGTCTTGGCTGACCCAGGTGTCGGCCAAACGCGACGGCACCCATGCGTTCAGTTCGTTTGCGATCAGTTTTTTAGAGTGTTGTTTGGCAGCCATCAACGCTTCTTGTAGGTCCATCTCGGGCGCGAGGTTGATGCGCAGGTCTGTGCCTGATTGCCAATAGCTGGAAATTTGCAACACCCCCGGACCCGACAAGCCGCGGTGGGTGAAAAGCAAATCTTCGTCGAAGCTTTGGAGGATTTTCTTGGTGCCGGTTTCAATGCGCACAGGCAGTGAGAGGCCCGAGAGTTGGGCATAGGGCCCCCAAGCGTTCTCGTCAAACGTGAGCGGCACCAAGCCTGGGCGCGGTTCGACTATGCGCAAGTCAAATTGCTTGGCTAAGCGATAGCCTATGTCGGTCGCACCAATTTTTGGGATGGACAAGCCGCCCGTGGCCACTACTACCGCAGAGGCGTGCACGGTGCCTTGGCTGGTGTCGACCTCGTAGCGTTGCGCCTCGGGGGCAGCGTCTGAGTAACGCATGGCTTTGAGGCTGCAAGGCTGCCAGCGTGTGACGCTGCCGCCGTGGGCTGCCCCATTGCATTCGGCCAAGAGCACTTGAATCAGATCCTCGGCCGAGCGGTCGCAAAATAGCTGGCCTTTGTGCTTTTCGTGAAACGGGATGCCGTGCTTTTGCATGAGCGCCACAAAGTCTTGTGGCGTGTAGCGCGAAAGGGCGCTGCGGCAAAACTGTGGGTTGTCGCCCAAAAAGTGTTTGTGCGGCGCTCGTACATCCAATTCGCGGTTGGTGAAGTTGCTGCGGCCTCCGCCTGAGATGCGAATTTTCTCAGCCACCTTCTCGCTGTGGTCCAGCATGAGTACTTGCAAGCCTTGCTGCGCGGCCACCCCTGCACAAAATAAACCAGCAGCACCGGCGCCCACAATCACCACGTCAAACAATTTCATACCGTGAGTTTAGTAGGGCCGCGTTTCGGCGCTGGGCACTCAGCCAGCAGAGGTTTGCAATTCAGCCACGCCTTGCATCGCCAGCAACCCTTTGAACACATCGCCAATGACGATGACCGATGGGCTGGCTAATTGTTCGCGAACGAGGGTGCCATTCAGTTGCTGCAACTCACACACCACATGGCGTTGCGTGGGTAGGCTCACTTGGTGAATGACGGCCACGGGGGTATCGGCACGCATGCTTTGCAGCAACGCCTCTTGCAACTGTGCCGCACCGCTCACGCCCATGTAAATCAGCAAGGTGAGTTTGGCTTGTTGTGCCGTTTGTCCTAGCGCAACCCAGTCGACGCTGTTAGCGGCGCCTTGCTTGGCGTGGCCGGTGATGAACACCACGCCGTGTGCGTGTTCACGGTGGGTGAGGGGAATGCCCAACGAGGTTACGCCTGCTAAGCCCGATGTGATGCCGTTGAGGACCGTCACTGCAATGCCTTGGGCTTGCAGGTGTTCCACCTCTTCGCCGCCACGACCAAAGATGAACGGATCGCCGCCTTTGAGGCGCACCACGGTTTCGCCCGCCAGCGCTTCTTGCGCCATGAGCTTTTCAATGAAGGCTTGCGGGGTCGATTTGCAGCCGCCGCGCTTGCCCACATGGATGATGCGTGCCGTGGGCGAAGCATGGGCAGTGATGGCGTCGCTCACCAAATCGTCGACTAGCAACACGGTGGCCGAGGCAATGGCTTTGACGGCTTTGAGCGTGAGTAGCTCAGGGTCGCCAGGGCCAGCGCCGACCAAGGTGACATGGGGTTGAAATGGGTGTGTCATGGTCAAAGGCTCAAGGCTTTCAGTACGGCTTGTACTTGGGCAGCCAGTGGAGCGGGTACGGGCAGTTTGCCACTGAGCACAGCCTCTGAGTAGCGTGCGGTGGTGGCTGCGTCTATGTCGGTGGGTAGCTCTGGCAGTTTGACGAGCGAGCCCGCTTGGGTTTCCACCAAGGGCGTGCGCGTGCCGCGCACAAAAGCGTCCATTTGCGGTGTGCGGCGAGCATCGGCTACCACTTCGCCCTCGGTGCCGCGCAAGAGCAGGGCGCGTGCGCCGGTCAACTCAAACGTGGCGGCCATCGACACGGCATATTCGGGGTGGGTGTAGCTGCTGACCAGCAGGGCATCGGCAGCCGTGGTGGGGTTCATCAGCTTCACCAAGCTGTGGGCTGGGTTGCGTAGGCCGACGACGCGGCGCACGTCCAGTAAGCGTTTCAAGCCGGGGCACAGCACTTCGGTGGGGGCAAATACCACTTCACCAACCTGCACCGCGCGCGCTTGGATCAAGGCCTGCACGCCCATGGCGCTGAGCACTTCTTGGCTGGTGATACGGCTGGATTCTGTGGCCGTGCCGTGCATGACCACAGCCAAACCTTCGCGGGCCAGCAGGTGTGCCAGCAAGGGGGTGAGCACGGGCAGCTTGCGTGCGCCGTTGTAGCTGGGCAGCACCACGACAGGGCTGGATGCGCTGATGTGTTGCAGACGAGCATGCGTGGCATCTAAAAATCCAGCCATTTCTTGGTCGGTTTCACCTTTGATGCGCATGGCGATGCAAAAGGCACCCAACTCGAGGTCTGACACTTGGCCGTCCAAGATTTGCCCCATCAAATCGGTGGCTTTGGCGCGGTCAAGCGCACGCGCGCCATCGCGTCCGCGTCCGATGTCTTTGATGTAGTGGCTGATGCTCATGCTGCGATTGTCTCGCAGGCTTGATAACTTATGGCTATATGGCTAATCACATGGGCTGTCGCCCCAAATAGTTCATGCGAACTGGTCTAACAACAGACCGTGAAGTTTGTTGGGTTGGTGTACATCTTGGGGTAAATGTTTGTATGTAACCTTTCTAACTACTTCGCCAGAGGTTTTGTCGGTCATCACCACATTCAATGACTTGGTGACGCTGTCAAACGCAAAAGACAGCGCGACGGCGCTGCTGATGTAGATGGACTCGTTGGTCTCCAAGCGGGGTTGCATCGTTTTGGATTGGCTATATGCCAAGCTGTTCACTGCATCATCATGATGCACAGGGGCAATCGGCGGCAGAGAGAGTGGCGATGACATACAAGCTTTCGATAGGGAAGGTTCATCTAACTATCGGTTCTCGCGAGCACACAATGAGTGACAAGATGTTCATGCGCAATTTGATGACGGAGATGTCATTTTTAGTAAGTGCAATACGTCGATTGACCGATTGAAAATGAGATGTCAAACAACAAAGGTGGCTCCAATTGAAGATTTTATTAATTGAAGATGAGCCAAAGATTGCGGAATTCGTCATCAAAGGCTTGGCCTCGGCAAGTTATGACGTGACACATGTGGACGATGGAGAGAGCGGTTTGTCATTGATTCTTGAGAATCGCCATGATTTGGTGATCTTGGATTTGATGTTGCCCAAGCTCAATGGATTTGAGGTGTTGCAGCAAGTGCGTGCAACAGGCAGCACAGTGCCCGTCATCATCTTGAGTGCCAAGGTCGATTTGCCTGATCGCTTGATGGGCTTTGACAAAGGTGCTGACGATTACTTGCCCAAACCATTTTTTGTGGAAGAGTTGGTGGCACGTATCAAAGCACTTTTGTATCGCAAGACACCAGAGCAAATTCAGCAAATTTCAGTGGACCATCTGCAGTT
>CANCGU010000084.1 GCA_947377705.1 Comamonadaceae bacterium | reverse complement strand
CCCACCACTTTGAACACATTGGCAAACACGTCTTCGGTATCCACCATGGCGGCTTTGACTTTGGCCACCAACAAGGTGTCGCTAGAGCGGTCGCTGAAGCTCGATGCGGGGCCTACGGCCAACTCGTTCACCACAGCGCGAACATTTTGAACGCGACCCATCAACTGTTCCACTTGCGAACGAACGGTGTCGTTAGACACTTCACCCGTGATCAGCACCTGACGGTTGTAGCTGGTGATGTTGATGTGCTCTTTGCTGCCAAAGTTTTCACGAATCGCGGAGGCGCTGCGCTGCTCAATGCCTTCGTCCTCGAGCTGAATGCCGGTCGTACGACGGTCGCTCGCCACCATGGCGCCGCCGATGACGCCACCAAACATCAAAGGCGCAGCACAAGAGGCAAGCCCCAAGCACAGGACCAAGGTGGAGAGCAGCGATGCGGTCGATTTATTCAGCAATTTCATTCTTTACTTTCTGAGTCACCCAGCAACTGCGTGTCCACACCATCACAAATGCAATGGATGGCTAACAGGTGCACTTCTTGAATACGGGCGGTACGGTCGTGCGGCACACAAATGTGCACATCGGTTTCGCGCAAAGCTTGACCCATTTTGCCGCCGCCTTTGCCGGTGAGCGCCACCACCGTCATGTCGCGTTCGTGGGCGGCTTGAATCGCAGCCAACACATTGGGCGAGCTGCCACTGGTGGTAATGGCCAACAAGACATCGCCGGATTGACCCAAGGCACGTACTTGTTTGGCGAAAATTTGTTCGTAGCTGTAATCGTTGGCGATAGCCGTGATGATGGAGCTGTCCGTGGTGAGCGCAATGGCCCCCAACTCTGGACGCTCGCGCTCAAAACGGCCAACGAACTCAGCGGCGAAATGCTGCGCGTCTGCGGCTGAGCCGCCATTGCCGCAAGCCAGCACTTTGCCACCACTGGTGACGCTGGCCAACACGGCGGAGACGGCCGCCGCGATGGGTTTAGACAAAACTTGCGCGGCCTGGTATTTCAGGTCGGCAGAGTCGATGAAGTGTTGTTCAATTCGTTGCTCAAGCATGGGGTAATGATACCTTTTGTGTCTGTTGCCTGCCTGCCATTCATTGGGCGTCAAAAGCGGCTTTGTACCAGTGCAAATCCTGCCCCTCAAGGGCCACAACATCAAATCTACATGGTGGTGTTGGGTGTAATTTCAACAAAAAATAACGCGCGGTAAACACCAGTCGGCGCAGCTTCAGGGGTGTGATGCTGGCCAAAGCCCCGCCATGGCTTTGCCCCGCACGTTGTCGGACCTCCACAAACACCAACGTGCCATCGATGTCACGCACGATCAAATCTATTTCGCCACCCCCTCGCCCAGGCGTCCGATAATTGCGTTGCACCAGTGTCAGGCCTTGCGCCTGTAAATGGCGTAACGCGCGGTCTTCGGCCGCATCTCCTTTTTGCTTGGTGGTTAAGTGCGCTTGCGTTTGGCCCCTGAGTTTGTTCACAGCATCTCCTTGATGAACGCCCACTTTGATACCGCTTTGTCTGCCGCGCACGCCGCCGCCGCCACTCAAAACCACCCGACAGGCACGTTGTATGTGGTGGCAACACCCATTGGCAATTTGGCTGACATCAGCTTGCGGGCTTTGCATGTACTGAGTCTTTGCGACACACTGGCCTGTGAGGACACGCGCCACTCACAAACTTTGCTGCGTGCCTACGGTATCGACCAGTCAGCCGCTCACTGGCTGGCCGTGCATCAGCACAACGAAGCCGAAGCCGCCGAGGAAGTGATTCGCCGCCTGCAAGCGGGGCAGCGCGTGGCCTACGTCAGCGATGCGGGCACGCCCGCCGTGAGTGACCCTGGCGCACGCTTGGCCTGGCAAGTTCAAAGTGCAGGGTTGCGCGTGATGCCACTGCCAGGCGCCAGCAGTGTGACGGCACTTTTGAGCGCCTGCGGCACACCCGCACATGATTCGTCTGGCTTTGTGTTCGTGGGCTTTTTGCCCTCCAAAGCCACCGAACGCGGTCACGCGGTCGAAGTCCTAGCCCAAGAACCACGCACCCAGGTGCTGTTGGAAGCGCCGCATCGCATCGAGGCGCTAGCCGCCGCCTTGGGGGCGTTGGGCGAGCGTCCTGTCACAGTGGGACGCGAGTTAACCAAACAGTTTGAAGAAATTGCCACGGTGGCAGCACAAGATTTAACCGCTTGGCTACAGGGCCATACGCAGCGCACACGCGGTGAATTTGCCTTGGTGGTCCACGCCCAGGCACAGGCGCGCGCGGTGGGCTCAGACAACGACCGCTTGCTCAAAATTTTGATGCAAGAGTTGCCCCTCAAAACCGCCGTCAAAGTCGCCGCTGAAATCAGCGGTGAAGCGAAAAATGCGTTGTATGACCGAGCGTTGGTCTTAAAAACACAAAACTAAGTACGGTTATCGCCAAAGGATGGCGCATATAAATTTGGTGCGGCTGGCGGGGATCGAACCCACTTTTGGGTAAATCGCCCGCAAACCCGCACCGACACTCACTTTCACACATTCCAGTAGTTGAAAAAAGTGGGTTGAAGTGGATGACCTAAGTGGATGACCTAAGTGGATGACATTGTGCCTCCATTTTCTTGGAAAGCCAGCAGTCCAGTCTTGGACGCCTGCAAGATTGACACGGCAATGCGATCGCATCACCATTGGGCATCTTCTCTGAACTGGAGACCCCATGCCAGCTACCCCGAAGTTGAATCCACGCTGATCGACCGCTACCAGACCAAGGTGCCAGAAATGGTGCGACGCAGTCTTCGCTTGGGTAAACGCGACAAGGTTCATTACTCCATCCGCCCCAATGGGGAGGTGGTTCTAAGTCGTGCTGAAAGTCTCTCAGACCCATGACCCTGTGCTCGGTCAATTTTTGAGCTTTCTGTCCCGCGACATGATCGAACACCCAGATCGCTTGCACGCCTTGAATGCGTTGTTCTGGCCTCGACCATGAGTTTGGAGACCAGATTGACCAGCCTTCCGAGCTGCATTTCCATGCCGTTAGCCATCGCTGCTACCGTCGAAGTGCTGGCAAATTGAATGCGGTGTTGAGGAAAATAAGAAATATTTCTATCTCTCCCTCAAACTCTCGCGACCCGCCCGCTCGATCGGGCTAATCAAATACTCAATGATGCGGCGTTGGCCTGTCTTGATCTCAGCTTGTTGGCGCCGACTGAAAACTGACCCACTAAAAGAGGTTGTGCCGACTCAAAATTGACCCAGGTGTTTTACTGGCTCTGCCTTAATTTTGGGCAGGAGCAACAAAGGTGATCACTATGGAAATGTTGGGAAAAATCAGGCGGATGCATTTGCGCGACAAGGTGTCGTTGCACGAGATTGCCAAGCGCACGGGGCTGTCGCGCAATACGGTACGCAGCTGGTTGCGAGAGCCGGGGGATGTGCAGGAGCCGGTCTACAGCCGCGCGCCGGTGTTTAGCAAGCTCAGTGGGTTTGCCGCAGAGCTTGAGCGCTCGCTTGCCGCCGATGCGCAGCGCGCTAAACAGAATCGGCGCACGGCACGCGCGTTGTTTGTGCAAATCAAACTTAGCGGTTACGAGGGTGGTTACAGCCGTGTCACGGACTTCATCCGGGCTTGGCGCAGTGACGCTGGCAAGGGTGTGAAAGCATTTGTGCCTTTGAGGTTTGAGCTGGGCGAGGCATTCCAGTTTGACTGGAGCGAAGAGGGCTTGGTGGTGGGTGGCATCTACCACCGGATGCAGGTCTCGCACATGAAGCTGTGCGCGAGCCGGGCGTTCTGGCTGGTGGCCTACCCCAGCCAGGGGCACGAGATGCTGTTTGATGCTCACACCCGCTCCTTTGCAGCTTTGGGCGGCGTGGCTCGGCGGGGTATTTACGACAACATGAAGACGGCGGTGGACAAGGTCCCCCGTGGCAAACAAGGCAAGGCTCGCATAGTCAATGCCCGTTTTGCGGTGATGTGTGCGCACTATTTGTTTGACGCTGACTTTTGCAACGTGGCCAGCGGCTGGGAGAAAGGTGTGGTCGAGAAGAATGTGCAGGACAGCCGCCGGCGCATATGGATAGATGCGCAGGCCCGCAAATGGCACAGCTTTGAGGAACTCAACGCGTGGCTGGGTGAGCGCTGTCGTGCCTTGTGGGGCGAGATCCGCCACCCTGAGTACAAGACGTTCAGCGTTGCAGAAATGCTCGAGCAAGAGCGCGGTGAACTCATGCCGATGCCGACGGCGTTTGATGGCTACGTCGAGCGCTCGGCCAAGGTCTCGAGCACGTGTTTAGTGGCCGTGGCAAAGAACCGCTACTCGGTGCCGTGTGAGCTGGCGGGCCAGCGAGTGAGCACCCGGCTGTACCCAAGCCGGGTGGAGGTTGCCAGCGATGAGGCCATTGTGGCTAGGCATGCGCGAGTCGCCAATCACGGGCATATTTGTTATGACTGGCAGCACTACATTGCGCTGATCCAGCGCAAGCCTGGGGCGTTGAGAAATGGGGCGCCGTTTGCGGACATGCCAGCGCCACTGCAGCGCCTGCGACAAGGGCTGATGCAGCGCGATGGTGGTGACAAAATCATGGCACAGGTCCTCAACTGCGTGACCAGCCACGGCCTGCCAGAGGTGCTGGTGGCGGTGGAGTTGGTGATCGAGTCAGGCGTGCTCAGCACGGAGCACGTTCTGAACGTGTTGGCGCGCTTGAACGCGGCTGAGTTGCCGCCGAATGTTCAAACCAGCTTGCAATTGAAAGAGGTCCCGTTGGCCAACACTGGGCGTTACGACAGTTTGCGTGGTGGCGGTAACGATAACGCGGTGGAGGGACTGAGCCATGCGTGACGTCGCAGCAGAACTCAAAGAGCTGCGCCTGCACGGCATGGCTGGGGCCTGGGCTGACTTGACGAGCCAAGAAGGGATGCCGCCTGGAATGTCTACAGATCTAGGTGTACGAACTTCGCGTTGGTTGATCGAGCATTTGCTGCAGGCCGAGCACACGCAGCGGGCCATGGCCTCGGTGCGCCACCAGATGAAGGCGGCCAAGATCCCGCTGCACCGGGATCTTGCCGGCTTTGACTTCGAGGCCGCCAAGGTGGACCAACGGTTGGTCAAGCAGTTGGCGACGCTGTCGTTCACCGACACGGCGCAGAACGTGGTGCTCATTGGTGGGCCGGGCACGGGCAAGACGCACTTGGCCACAGCCATTGGGGTGGCCGGTATTGCAACCAAAGGCAAACGGGTGCGTTTCTACTCTACGGTCGACTTGGTCAATGAGTTAGAAAAAGAGAAGCGCGAGGGTAAACCTGGCCGAATTGCACAGGCGTTGCTGCGGCTGGACCTGGTGATTCTTGACGAGCTGGGTTATCTGCCCTTCAGTCAGGCCGGCGGGGCATTGCTGTTTCACCTGCTGTCCAAACTGTACGAGCACACCAGCGTTGTGATCACCACCAACCTGAGCTTCTCGGAGTGGTCAGCGGTGTTTGGCGACGCCAAGATAACCACGGCACTCTTGGATCGGCTGACGCATCACTGTCACATCGTGGAGACCGGTAACGAGTCGTTTCGCTTTAGGCACAGCACGCTGGCGGCGAAGACGCGCATCAAGGCCAGGGAAAGCGCTCGCAAAGGCGGCTTGGCGGCGCCGGAGCTGCAGGAGGTAGACGCACAAGACGAGCCGTTCTGAGGGCGCTCACACGCAGAGGAATCCGCTACGGGCTACGCCCTTCGCTGCTTCCTCTGCGTGCCATCAGAGATAGGGAAAGGAAAGTCAAAACAAGTAATTGAGTAAACTTATCCACAATTGCTGATTCAAAAATTAGCAACACGCCCTGGGTCAATATTGGATCGGCAGGATGGGTCAATATTCAAGCGGCGCAGACAGCTGTGCCTGGTTGCACCTTGGCAACGCCTTTGCGATTGATAGTTCGCTTGAACGTAGTCTTCTTCTTGTAGCGTTTGGCAAAGTCCACCGCTCTCTCATGGGGCAGCTTTTCCAAGGTGGCCTTGGCTTGGGTGTATTCAGTGGCTTTAGATCTTCGCTCTAAAGGCCGCCAGCTCTTTGTTAAAGCGCGCGGGCTCCTCCAAAAATGTAGCGTGCCCGATACCCTCGTACAGAGACAGCTCAGACCCCGTGATGGCCGCGTTGATGGCTCTTGCGCTAGCTGGCAATACGGCTTTGTCCGCCGTGCCGTGCGTGATCAGCGTGGGCAGCGTCATGCCTTTCAAAAGCGACTCGTCGTATTTCACATCGGGGCGTAGCAGCAAAGCCAGCCTTGCCGACACAGGCACCAGCATGTTGGTGCCTAGCATCATGGCGAAGTCGTCTTGCGACAGTGGTTTTGCAACGCAGGCATTGAGGAAGTTGATGGTGCCGCGTAAATTGATCGCCGCGTCCTCGGTCAGCAAATCAGGAACGTTGTCGAGAAGACCTGCGCCCAGATGGTCCGTCGTATGCTTGCCTGCGCCATCTAGGCGAGATGCGGCACCGACAAAATTCAACCCGCCCACATTGGTTGTGCCGTATTTGCGCAAATAGTCACATATGACCATGCCACCATAGGACCAACCGACCAACACCGGCCTGACCAAGTTTTTAGCATCCATGACCGCTTTGATGTCGTCCGCATAGTCATCTGGCGCATAGCCATTGCCGGTTGCCAGCGTTGTGGGCACCGTCTTGTCTGAGTTGCCGTGACCACGCAAATCTATGGCGATCAAGCGGTAGCCAGACAACTCTTTGCTGGCCAATTGGTTGTACCAACACAGGTGATTTTGACTAAATCCGTGAATGAACAAAATGGCTTTTGTGGCGTTGGGGTTGCCATACTCGCGCACACTGATGTGCATCGTGCTTGCACCTGCAACGGCACCACCTGTGACCAAACTTGTTTTGCTATCGGCCGCATCGACAAAGCTCAAAGGCTTGGAGGCAACAAGGGTGCAAGAGTCAGCCATCGCAGCCGACCCTCCACCACTGCAAGCCCCCACAAGGGCTGCAGTGCCAAGGCCGGCAATGCCTTGGCCGGAACGGTACAAAAATTGGCGGCGTCCTGCCGCATTGGAAGATGATGTCATGTGAGTGTCTCTTTGAAGTTATAAAAACCAGCCGCATCCATACGACCAGCGACTCATATCTTCAAGTGACACAGACATGCGCAGTACCCACGATTGGCAACGAATATCCAAAAATAGCAAATATCTTTGGCGCGTTCAGCCCATGTTTATTTGTTGCGCCGCAATGTCGTGGAAGGCAACTCTCCAAATCGACGTTGGTAATCACCCGCAAACATACCCATGTTCAAGTATCCCCAGTCCAAAACAATGGAGCGAACCGACGCACCCTCGGGCGCCTGAAGTAACGCCGTGCGCACCCCATTCATGCGGGCTTCGCGCAAGAGCATCATGGGCGTTGTTTGGCGATAGGCCCGAAATGACGCATTCAGCGTGCGCACACTGACACCCACGGCTTGGGCAATGTCAGTCAACGTGGGACAAAAGCGTGCGTGCTCTTGCACATATCGCTCCGCACGCATCACATGGCGCGGCGACAGATCCAAAGTAACGAACGGTTTGCCCTCAGTCAAACGCTGCTGCCATTGGGTCAACAGGTGTGCGGCGATTAGCTCCTCTAGTCGTCGCCCTAGCGCGCCATGGGTCATCGCCTCAGGGAACTGGTCGATGCACTGGCTGCAATACATGAGCAAACTATGCCAAGCGGTATTGCTGGCTTCAAGCTTGAAGGCGAATTGCCACATCCGTGCATCAGCCTCAGTGCCATAGAGTTTGACGAAATAGTCGCTCAACAAGGCATGTGGAAACATGCAATTGAGTTGTAGATGCTGTTCATCAAAGCTGACTTCGTAGTCTTGCACCTGAGAAATGTCCACCACAAAGGCTTCCCCACGCGCGGTGTCAGTGGTCTGGTGTTTGCCGATGATGTGGCGAGCGCTACCACTGAGGCCGGTGAGCACAGCACCCACACCGGCACTGCGGTTGAAATGGCTGGTCCGTATGGGCACACCGTATTTGAAGCGACTTAGGGTAAAGCGGCCAATCCCTACCGAATGCAACAGCGATTGAGGCCGGACGATTTTGCCGGTCGGCATCACTTGATAGGGAAGAAAGACGCGGTTGGTCTGTTGTTGAATTTCGTCCCAATCCGTCGAGTCCAGCAACAAATACCGCTCGGCCACTAGGCTTTCAGCTGCGATGGCAAGCGCAGGTGTTCGCACGTTGTAATTCATGTTTGTCCCAATCCATCGCCTTAGAAATTATTGGTTTGCGATGGTATCAGTCAAAAAACTTTGAGTATTTATTAGGCGGATTCAAAGTAAGCGTCCGGCCATCCCATCTGGTTTTTTGATTTTCCCGCCCGCTTAGGGATGGTCTGCATAACCCCCGCCAAAGCGCGAGTTGATGTGTGAATGTTCATATGGTGAAACCAGCGTTAAATTCCTCGCCAATTCCCCACTCTTTCGGCCCCTAGGGACCTGTTTCTGGGCCTTCGCCCGTGCGGCAGGCGCACTCATGCCTGCAGCCCCTGAATCATTCGCTTGCGCACCATCCACAAATTGGACAGCGCAAACATCACCAGCAACTGGCTGGTGTTCTTGGCCAAGCCCCGGTAACGCGTTTTGCGGTGTCCAAACTGACACTTAATCACCCGAAACGGATGCTCCACCTTGGCGCGAATGCCTGCCTTGAGCTTTTCAAGTTGATCCGTCAGGGCATTGCTGATCCGCGTTTTGTCCAATGTCTTGCGCTTGCCCGGCATCATCGCAATTTGCCAGTCCACATCAGCGTGCTTGTCTTGAACCTCTTGGCGCTTTTCAACGCCCCGGTAGCCCGAGTCGGCAAACACAACTTCTTCTTGTCCGTGCAGCAGGGCATGCGCCTGCGTCACATCGTGTGCATTAGCCGCAGTCGTCGTCACCGTGTGAACCAATCCAGACTCGGCGTCCACGCCAATGTGAGCCTTCATCCCAAAGTGCCACTGGTTGCCCTTCTTGGTCTGATGCATCTCAGAATCGCGCTCACCGGTGCTGTTCTTGGTGGAGCTGGGCGCCGCAATCAAAGTGGCATCTACCACTGTGCCGGTCTTGAGCAGCAGACCGCGATCGATCAACTTGGCATTGACTGCAGCCAGAATCTGCACGCCCAAGTCGTTTTGCTCAAGCATGTGCCTAAAGCGCAAGATGGTGCTTTCATCAGGCAGGCGGGTGATGCCAGCATCGAGCTGAGCAAACTCGCGGTACAGAGGGATGTCATGCAAAGCCTCTTCCATTGCCGGGTCGGAGTGTCCGAAGAACTGCTGCAGCAGATGAATGCGAAGCATCACCTCAGTGGCAAATGGCGGACGCCCCGTCTTGCCAGCAGGTGCATGAGGGGTAATCAAAGCCAGAAGTTGCGACCAAGGAATCACCAGGTTCATCTCATCCAGGAATTCACGCTTACGCGTGCGCTTGGTGACAAGCTCGAATCCGGTGGTGGCAAGGCTGATTTGTTTCATTTGAACTTAACGCACGAGGCACTCAATTGGGTGACTTATGCAGACCATCCTTAGGTTGGTCCTGATGGTTCTGCCGTCTAACGGTGTCCCATCATCTTTTAAGAGTTTTACATAAGACGCATCAGCCAACAAGGCGTTGATGTAAGTGTTTTGAATAGTGTTCATGTTTATTTACCTTCCTGATTAAGAATTGGATTGCTTTCTCTAGTCAGCTCAAGCAACTTGATGGTGGATTGAATCGCCCCGTGTTTTGAGGAGGCTCCAACCTTTGAGAAGATGGAGCCATGAGCAAATCAAATCGTTTTTCCCCCGAAGTACGCGAACGCGCTGTTCGCATGTTGCAAGACCACCGTGGCGAATATCCGTCCACATGGGCTGCCATT
>CANCGU010000083.1 GCA_947377705.1 Comamonadaceae bacterium | reverse complement strand
CCGCCTTTCACGTCAATGTGGGCACACGCGGTTCACAAGTGGCCGTACAAATTGACCACGAACACGTTCACGGAAAAACCTGAAACAGGACCACATCATGACCGACAAAACAGAAAACCCAACCCCCGAAGCCGAGGAAGCTGAAGTCGCGGCAACTGCTGCCCCTGAAGCAGAACAAGAAGCGCACGAAGCAGTCGCGGCTGCCCACGAAGAGGATGCGGAGCCGAGCTTGGAAGACTTCAAGCCAACCATGCCGGGCAACATCAACCCCGAGGTGTTGCAAAACATCGTGGTGAACTTGTCCATCGAAGTGGGCCGTGCACAAATCAAGATCAAAGACTTGATGCGCCTCACACAAGGCAGCGTGGTAGAACTCGACCGCATTGCGGGCGAACCCCTCGACCTACTGGTTAACAATTCCGTCGTGGCTCAAGGTGAAATCGTGTTGGTCAATGACCGCTACGGTGTTCGCCTGACCCGTGTGGTGCCCTCTTCTGAGCGCCTCAAGCTGATTTAAAAATCAGGGAACGGACGGTTTCCTCAAAACCGTCTAGGCAGATGACAAGTTCACATGAACGCAGACCTGATCGACCCCCAAGCCGTGCTTCGACTTCGAGCGCTTTGTAAGCTCGACCACGCGCGTTTAGCGCGTTTGTGCGGGTTAACCGAAGCACAGGTACGTGAACTTGAAGAAGGGGGTCACAGTCAATTTGCCTCACCAGACTTGAAAGTTCAAGCGGCGCTGAAGGTCGCAACCACCTTAAGCGGCACCCAAGCCAACGGCATGCCTGTGGTGAACGTGTTTCGATCGCGCGCGGCCGCCGATGGGCTCGGGGTTCAACTACCCGCATTCAAAATGGAAGACATGCTGCCGCCAGCTCAGCCCAAGTTTCCAGACTCGCCTGAGTTCTTCAAGCTGCTACTGATCTTTGTGGTGGTCGTTTTCTTGTTGGTGGCCGTGGCCATGCCACTGCTCTATACCCTGCCATCACCGCCACCCAAACTTTCTTGAAACGTTTCAAACGATCAAAAAAATGCCTGCTAATGCAGGCATTTTTCATGGGGCTGAAACGATCAATTGGCGTTGATCTTGCGGCCATTCAAAGGCTGCACAGGGCGTGCGTTGCGCTTGAAGGGGAAGTCCACCACTTGTTTCTTACCAATGTCCACAGGTGTCTTCAAGATGTAGAAGTTCACGCCTTCGGTACAAGGTGGTGTGGTCAACGACCCTTCGTAGCTGTAGTGCGTCAAAGCCGCAGGTACCAGGCTGCTGGGGTCAAACTTGACTTTGTCGACCACCACCTCTGGGCCTTCGGCCTTGGGGGCGTTGTTCCACAAGGTTTGGATGGCGGCATTGTCTTTGCCATCGTTGAGCAACACGCCCAACACTGCCAATTTGCCTTCGGCATTTTTGTGCACAAAGTGCGCGACCATGGCCATAGGCTTGCCGTCGATTTGCTCTTCGCTAGGGCGGTGGAAGTGGAATTGCAGCAAGTTGTACACGTCCTTGTTGATCTTCAAGGTGCTGCCTGGCTCCACGTTGACTTGAATGGTGTGGCCGTTGTTCAAGATTTTCAAAGGTCCTTCTTTGTAGCTCACCACCAAAACGTCTTTCGATTTCTCGAAAGGACCGGTGATGTTCAAAGGCGACTGCTTGGTGCCTTTGCCACAAGTGGGAAACTCATCGCCCCAATTTTCTGGGCCCATCTCACCGGCGTAATCCCAATGAACCGCATGACCCTTCTTGTGGCCTTTGGCTTCTTGCTTTTCAGCCGCACAGTCAGCCAAGACTTTGACTTTTTGACCTGCCGCTGCCAGCGCATTTTGCGCCGCACAAATCGACTTCAAGCGTGACGACCACTCGGCCATTTCTAACGCTTTTTGGAATGCGCTCACCGTTTCAGGATCGTCTGCACCTTTGGTCAACAAGCGCAAAGCGCCCAAGCCCAATTGACGCTCGCTGGTCACAGGGCCTTTTTGGGCCTTGATGAAGGCTTCGTAGTCTTGCAAGACCACGCCGTTGCTGAACGATTCTTTGACCGCCATCATTTGTTGAGCAGCGGGTTCAGCCTCTTCGAGCTTCTCTTTGGCCTCTTCCAGTTCCTGGGTCAGCTTTTCGAGTTCTTCTTGCGCTTCGGTCACGCCTTCGCTGGCTTCGGTCAGCTCGCTCATGATGTGGTTTTTACCGGAGTAGCTCCAGTAGCCAAAAGCCAAAGCGCCTGCGAGGAGCAGGCCCATGACGATTTCAATGATCAGTCTTAAATATTTTTTCATGGCCATTCACTTGAGTGGGTGCATCAGATAAAGCCTAAAAGCAGCGCGCAATACGCGCGCTTTTTCAGGCAGGTCAGTGGGTATCGGCTCGATTTGCAATAAGCTTTAATAACCACTTTGAGTGGCGAATTATTGCCGCAACCGATAAAAGCTATAAAAGTGCGCAAAACAAGCGCGCACTACAATCGATGTCTTCTTCAACAGCCTCTGGATCAACACCATGAACCGCTGCTTTTATCCCTATGGGGAGGCTCAGCCATGAGCCGCAAAGTCTTTATTAAAACCTTCGGTTGCCAAATGAACGAGTACGACTCGGACAAGATGGTGGATGTGCTCGGGCAGTCCGATGGCTACGAAAAAACCGACGACCCCGAACTGGCCGACCTGATTGTGTTCAACACCTGCTCGGTCCGCGAAAAAGCCCAAGAAAAAGTGTTTTCCGACCTAGGCCGCATCCAACACTTAAAAGCCAAAGGCGTCAAGATTGCCGTGGGCGGCTGCGTGGCCAGCCAAGAAGGCGACACCATCATTGCCCGCGCGCCTTATGTGGATGTGGTGTTTGGCCCGCAAACCCTGCACCGCTTGCCTGAGTTGCTCAACCAGCGAGAAGCCTTGATGCGCCCACAAGTCGACATCAGCTTCCCAGAAATCGAAAAGTTCGACCACTTACCCCCTGCCCGCGTCGAAGGCGGCAGCGCGTATGTGAGCATCATGGAAGGTTGCAGCAAATATTGCAGCTACTGCGTGGTGCCCTACACCCGTGGCGAAGAGGTGAGCCGTCCGTTTGACGACGTGTTGGTCGAAGTCGCGGGCTTGGCCGCACAGGGCGTGAAAGAAGTCACGCTCTTGGGGCAAAACGTCAACGCCTACCGTGGCGCCATGGGTGGCACGGCAGAGATTGCAGACTTCGCCTTGCTCATCGAGTACGTGGCCGAGATTCCCGGCATCGAACGCATCCGCTACACCACCAGCCACCCCAATGAGTTCACCCAGCGTTTGATTGATGTGTACGCCAAGGTGCCGCAACTGGTGAGCCATTTGCACCTGCCCGTGCAGCACGGCAGCGACCGCATCTTGATGGCCATGAAGCGCGGCTACACCGCCATGGAATACAAGAGCACGGTCAAAAAACTGCGCGCCATTCGCCCCGACATGGCCATGAGCTCGGACTTCATCGTGGGTTTCCCCGGCGAAACCGAAGAAGACCACCAAAAGCTCATCAAGCTCATGCACGATGTGTACTTTGACAACTCGTTCAGCTTCATCTTCAGCCCCCGCCCTGGCACACCGGCAGCTAACCTGCACGATGACACACCCCACGCCGTGAAGTTGCGCCGCCTGCAAGAGGTGCAAAAGATCATTGAAGACAACATGCGCGACATCAACGTGCAACGCGTGGGCACCGTGCAACGCGTGCTGGTGGATGGCTACTCGAAGAAAGACGCCACCGAGCTGCGCGCCCGCACAGAATGCAACCGGATCGTCAACTTCAAAGGCGGCCCCAACCCTGAGCGCCTGATGAACCAACTGATTGATGTGAAGATCACCGAAGCCAACCCGCATTCACTGCGGGGCGAGGTGTGGGTGAACGAGTCGGCTTAACGCAAGCCTGGGAAGCCACCGCCTCCCATGCCTTTCATACCGCCGAGCTTTTTCATCATCTTCATCATGCCGCCGCCGCTCATCTTCTTCATCATGCTTTGCATTTGCTCAAACTCTTTGAGCAAGCGGTTCACGTCTTGCACTTGCACACCCGCACCCGCAGCAATGCGGCGCTTACGCGTGGCTTTGATGAGGTCGGGCTTACGGCGCTCTAGCGGCGTCATGCTGTGGATGATGCCTTGCTTGCGGGCGATGTCCTTCTCGGCTTTCTCCATGTCGACTTGACCGGCTTTGGCGGCCATTTGCGTCGGCAACTTATCCATGATGGTGGACAGCCCGCCCATGGAGCGCATTTGCTGAATTTGCGACAAGAAATCGTTCAAATCAAAGCTGTCGCCGCGCTTGACCTTATCGGCCAGTTTTTGCGCCGCGGCCATGTCCACACCAGCGGTGACTTGTTCGACCAACGCCAAGATGTCGCCCATGCCCAGCACGCGTCCCGCATGACGGTGGGCATCGAACAGCTCCAGGCCATCGAGCTTCTCGCTGGTACCCGCAAACTTGATGGGCGCACCTGTGATTTGGCGCACTGACAGTGCGGCACCCCCGCGTGAATCGCCATCGAGTTTGGTCAACACAATGCCGGTCAATGGCAGTGCATCGCTGAACGCCTTGGCCGTGTTGATGGCGTCTTGACCTTGCATGGCATCGACCACGAACAAGGTTTCTACAGGGTTCAACACGCTGTGCAGCTGTTTGATTTCGGCCATCAAGGCTTCGTCAATCGCCAAACGACCGGCCGTGTCGACCAGCAACACATCAAAATAATGCTTGCGTGCGTAGTCCAACGCCGCGCGGGCAATGTCGGCCGGCTTTTGGTCGGGCGAACTGGGAAACCATTCGGCACCGGCTTGGGCCGTCACGGTTTTGAGCTGTTCAATCGCGGCGGGGCGGTACACGTCGCCTGAGACGGTCAAGACTTTTTTCTTGCGCTGATGAATCAACCAACGCGCCAGCTTGGCGGTGGTGGTGGTTTTACCGGCGCCTTGCAAACCGGCCATCAAAATCACGGCGGGGGGCTGTGCCGCGAGGTTCAAGTCGCTCACGCCTTCGCCCATGGTGGCCGCCAACTCTTGGTTGACGATGGCCACCAAAGCTTGGCCGGGCTGCAAAGAGCCCACCACTTCTTGGCCCAGCGCTTTGTCTTTGACACGCGCAATGAAATCACGCACCACCGGCAAGGCCACGTCGGCCTCAAGCAAGGCCATGCGCACCTCGCGCAGCATGTCGGCCACGTTGCTTTCGGTGATGCGGGCCTGTCCGCTGATGTGTTTGACGAGGCGCGAGAGTTTGTCGGTAAGGGCTGAGGCCATATAAACCCCTTTGAAGGGCTGGTTTTTTGCGTGTGTAGCGAAACGCTAAACTGTTGCCATGATTTTAGCCAGCGACATCCCGCTCAACCTTTGGCTTGGCGTTCCTACAGCAGCTGCTTACGCATTGACGGCGCTCATCGGCCCGCGCGTGGCCCCTGAGATGGGGCACCGCCTCTTGAGCGTGCCATGGGCACTGCACGGTTTGGGGCTGGTATTTGCCTTGTTTGCACCGCAAACAGAAGGCTTACGCTTTGGTTTCGCGCCAGCGCTGTCCGTCACGGCGTGGCTGATGCTCACTTTTTATGTGCTGGAGCAGCACTGGTTCCCGCAACTGCGGACCCGCTGGACGTTGTCCATCGTGGGGGCTGCCGTGGTGCTGATTGCGGCGGCATTTCCAGGCACGGTGCTGCACACACAAACATCCCCGTTGCTGCCACTGCACTTGGCGCTGGGGGTGGCGTCTTATGGTTTGTTTGCCGCCGCCGTCGTGCATGCCTGGCTCATGACCCGCGCTGAAAAAAATATGCGCCAAGGTGCTGACAGCCATGTGGGCTTGCCTTTGCTCACGCTGGAGCGTTTGACCTTCCGCTTCGTCACGGCTGGCTTTGTGCTGCTCACCGCCACCTTAGGCGCAGGCTGGCTATTTGGTGATCGTTTGTATGGCGCACAAGCCGCTTGGCGCTGGGACCACAAAACCGTGTTCTCGCTGCTGTCATGGTTGACCTTTGCGGTGCTGCTCACCGGCCGCAGCCGCTTTGGTTGGCGTGGCCGCAAAGCTGTGCGTGTGCTTTACATCGGTTCAGGCCTACTGCTGCTGGGCTATGCAGGGTCTCGTTTTGTACTGGAAGTCATTTTGGGACGGGTGGCATGAAATACCTTTTTTTACTGCTCATCGTCTTCGCCGGCATTTGGTGGATTCGCCAGCAGCGAAAGCCTGACCAACCCTCGACAAAAAAATCAGGCCCACAAGTGATGCTGCCCTGCGCCCACTGTGGCACCCATGTGCCAGAAGACGATGCCATTCGTGGCACGCAAGGCATGTACTGCAGCAAAGCGCACCGCGACAGCCATGAGGGCTAACACCATGAGCCCCCTGTGGCGCGATGGCTGGTACCGCTTTGCCAAGCACACACCCTCACCCAACTTTGGACCTCGCCCCGCGAACACCTCGATTGACTTGGTCGTGGTGCACGCCATCAGCCTGCCCCCAGGCCAATACGGCGGCCCTGAAATCGAAGCCCTGTTCACCAACACGCTGGATTGGGATGCCGACCCCTATTTCCAACAAATTCGCGGCATTGAGGTGTCCGCCCACTTTGTGATTCGCCGCGATGGCGCCTTGATTCAATTTGTCAGCTGCGACGACCGTGCGTGGCACGCAGGCCGTTCAACCTACCAAGGGCGCGACAACTGCAACGACTTTTCGATTGGCATTGAACTCGAAGGCTTAGAAGGCCATACGTTTGAAGCCTCTCAGTACGAAACGCTCAGCAGTGTGTGCGCAGCCATTGCGCAACGCTACCAGCTCCACCACATCGCAGGTCACGAGCACATCGCGCCTGTTCGCAAACAAGACCCAGGCGCAGGATTTGACTGGCTACTTTTGCAAAAATCTTTGGGTTGGCCCGACGACAACTTGCCCTTGAAAAATTAATTTTTCATCATCGAACAAAAAAGTTTTTCCGCACAAATTTTGTGCACAGCCGCTTCATCCCAAGAAGGCATGCGTATCAGCGCATCAAATCCCTCGCGATCAGGCATCTACCCTAGATTTCGAATCTAAATTCCCGTCGATATTGAGCGCCCGAGGAGGTCAAAGACGACGTCTGGCATTCGCTTGATTTCGTGAAATTACAAATGTAATCATTTTCTACCAAAACGCTACCGGTAGCGTATTGGCAGACTGGCGAACACCAGATATAGTGTCGACTTGAATTTCTGAAAAGCGGTCATGGCACCGCTTTTTATACGCACTATTGAATCGCTCACCAGGAAGAAAAAAACATGCAAACAGCTGAGACCTCTGTGCACGCAACACCCATGGGCAACCCGTCTGTCGCACACGACCGCGCAGCCACTGAGAACCCCACCATGTTGGCGCATTACCAAATCATTCGCCGTAACGGCGCGGTCGTTCCTTTTGAACCCGCAAAGATCGCCGTGGCCATGATGAAAGCATTTTTGGCGGTACACGGCACACAAGGCGCTGCATCTGCCAGCGTGCGCGAAGTCGTGGAAGTGTTGACGCAAGCTGTCGTTCGTGCCTTGATGCGCTCGCGTCCAGGTGGCGGCACTTTCCACATTGAGGACGTGCAAGACCAAGTTGAATTGGGTTTGATGCGTGGTGGCCACCACGAAATCGCCCGTGCGTACGTGCTGTACCGCGAGCGTCGCAACCAAGAGCGTGCCCACATCAAGGAAGAACAAGCCCCTGCAGCACCCACTTTGCATGTGATCGACAACGGTCAACGTGTTGCGTTGGACATGCACAACCTGCAACGCCTGATCAACGACTCTTGTGCGGGCTTGGGTGCTGACGTCAAACCAGACCCCATCATGGCTGAAACCATGCGCAACCTGTATGACGGTGTGCCCATGGATGAGGTGTACAAGGCGGCCATCTTGGCCACACGTACGCTGATCGAAAAAGATCCAGACTACACCTACGCGACCGCACGCTTGTTGATGCACACCATTGCAAAAGAGGTGTTGGGCAAGGAAGTGCTGCACGCCGACATGGGTCAGCATTACGCAGAGTATTTCCCTCAGTTCATCAAAAAAGGTGTGGAAAACGACTTGCTCGACCATGCCATGCTCCAGTTTGACCTGCCACGTTTGGGTGCAGCACTCAAAGCCGATCGCGACTTGAAGTTCGATTACCTCGGCTTGCAAACTTTGTATGACCGTTATTTCCTGCACGTACGCAAGACACGCATTGAATTGCCACAAGCCTTCTTCATGCGCGTGGCCATGGGCCTGTCACTCAACGAAGTGGACCGCGAAGCCCGCGCCATTGAGTTCTACGAAGTGTTGTCGTCGTTCGACTTCATGTCGAGCACGCCCACCCTGTTCAACAGCGGCACCTTGCGTTCACAGCTCTCGAGCTGCTACTTGTCCACCGTGCCTGACCACTTGGACGGTATTTACGAGTTGATCAAAGAAAACGCCTTGCTGTCTAAATTTGCGGGCGGCTTGGGCAACGACTGGACGCGCGTGCGCGCTTTGGGCAGCCACATCAAAGGCACCAACGGCGAGTCACAAGGCGTGGTCCCCTTCTTGAAGGTGGTCAACGACACTGCGGTGGCGGTGAACCAAGGTGGCAAGCGCAAAGGCGCCGTGTGTACCTACCTCGAAACATGGCACTTGGATATCGAAGAATTCCTCGAGTTGCGCAAGAACACCGGTGACGACCGCCGTCGTACCCACGACATGAACACTGCCAACTGGATTCCCGACTTGTTCATGCGTCGCGTGATGGAAAAAGGCGAGTGGACTTTGTTCTCGCCCTCTGACGTGCCTGATTTGCACGACTTGTTCGGCGCTGAATTCGAACAAGCCTACGTGGCCTACGAGGCCAAAGCCAAACGTGGTGAAATCAAACCCTGCAAAACCTTGCAAGCCACCGACATGTGGCGCAAGATGCTGACCATGTTGTTTGAAACGGGTCACCCATGGATCACGTTCAAAGACCCATGTAACGTGCGTTCACCCCAACAACACGTAGGTGTGGTGCATTCGTCCAACCTGTGCACCGAAATCACGCTCAACACCAGCGACACCGAAACTGCGGTGTGTAACTTGGGCTCCGTCAATCTGTCTCAGCATTTGAAAGACGGCCCCAACGGCAAAGAGCTCGACCACGACAAACTCAAGCGCACCATCAAAGTGGCCATGCGCATGCTCGATAACGTGATCGACATCAACTATTACGCCGTGAAAAAAGCACGCGACTCCAACCTGCGTCACCGCCCTGTGGGCATGGGCATCATGGCCTTCCAAGACAGCTTGTACGAAATGCGCGTGCCTTACGCCTCACAAGAAGCAGTCGAGTTCGCTGACCGTTCTATGGAAGCCGTTTGCTACTACGCTTACTGGGCATCTTCAGAGTTGGCCAAAGAGCGCGGTCAATACGCCAGCTACAAAGGCTCGCTGTGGGACAAAGGCATCTTGCCCATCGACTCGCTCGACATGCTTGCCCAAGCACGCGGTGGCTACTTGGAAGTGGACCGCAGCCAAACTCTGGACTGGGACGCACTGCGCGCCAAGATCGCTAAAGATGGCATGCGCAACTCTAACTGCGTGGCCATCGCGCCAACAGCCACCATCTCCAACATCATTGGTGTGGACGCTTCGATTGAGCCATGCTTCGGCAACTTATCGGTCAAGTCGAATTTGTCCGGTGAATTCACGGTCATCAACCATTACTTGGTGCACGACTTGAAGCGCCTTGGCTTGTGGGACGACGTGATGGTCATGGACCTGAAGCACTTCGACGGTTCACTGCGCCCCATTGACCGTGTGCCACAAGAAATCAAAGCCTTGTACGCCACCGCATTCGAAGTGGAGCCGACTTGGTTGGTCGAAGCTGCATCTCGTCGTCAGAAGTGGATTGACCAAGCGCAATCGCTCAACATCTACATGGCAGGCGCATCTGGCAAGAAGCTCGATGAAACCTACAAGCTCGCTTGGTTGCGCGGCTTGAAGACCACGTATTACCTCCGCACATCCAGCGCACAACAAGTTGAGAAATCAACCGTGCAAGCTGGCTCGCACAACGCTGTGTCTTCGGGCCCAGCAGCAGGTGGCATGAGTGCACTCGAGGCAGCCGCCGCGGCTGCGCAAGCGCAAATGAATGCCATCCCAGCCACTGACATCAAATTCTGCGGTGTGGATGACCCCACTTGCGAATCGTGTCAGTGATTTTTGTGCACATTGATTTGTAATTGCACAACAAAAAAAGCCAACGAAGTTCACGAATGCTTTGCGTTTGTCTTCGTTGCATTCATAATTCGCACATTGGATAATTTTTTATGCTGACCTGGGACGAAGAAGTCAAGCCCTCATCGCCAT
>CANCGU010000082.1 GCA_947377705.1 Comamonadaceae bacterium | reverse complement strand
TGCGCGTATGCGATGGCCTTGCAAACCGAACACAAAGATCCCTTGGGCAAAGCCAAAACCGCCTTCGAGGGCGCACACCAAAAACGCGGCGAATACAAAGACTCAGCCGCCTTGCAACGCGTGTTCACCCGCTTCCACGAAGTGGCAGACGCCCTGCCTGCATGGGCCGAGCGCGTGTACGCGCCCATGCTGAAAGTGGCCAAGGTCACACACCTCAATGCCGAAACAAAAGAGGCTGACGCATGAAGGCGCTCAACCCACACACCCTGGCGCTGCAAGGCCGCCAAGTCATTGAGGCCAGCGCAGGCACAGGAAAAACTTGGACACTCGCCGCGCTGTACCTGCGCCTTGTGCTGGGCCACGAGCGCAACGAGACCTTGCTACCGCCACAAATTTTGGTGATGACATTCACCGACGCGGCCACGGCTGAATTGCGCGAACGTATTCGCACACGCCTGAGCCAAGCCGCCACGTACTTTGATTTAAGCGCACAAGCGCGCGACTTCCCCGCCTCTTTGAGCGTCGATGAATTCTTAGAAAAGCTGCGCGACAGCTTTAACCCAAGCCTGTGGCCGCGCTGCGCGCTGCAACTCAGCTGCGCCGCTGAGTGGATGGACGATGCAGCCATCTACACCATCCACGGGTGGTCACGCCGCATGCTCACGCAGCACGCGCTAGAAAGCCACAACCTGTTTGAGCAAACGCGCCTCGACAACGCCCAAGCGCTGCAACGCACCTTGGTGCAAGACTATTGGCGTGAATGGTTTTACCCGCTGCCTGCCGACACGCTGCGTCACATCGCCCCGCTGATCGGCCAAGACCCCAGCAAGTTGCTCAAAACTTTGCAAGACATGTGGCGTGAGCAAGAGCGCACCCCACGCACCATACCGCCACCCGACACCACCCCCATCGAAGCCGTGGCCGCACACATGGCGTGGCAAACCAACGTCAACAGCACCGTTCAAGCTGCACGCGAGGCGTGGCGTCCCGAGGTGTTGCAAGCGCTGCAAGAGGCAGTCACTCAGAAAAAAATCAAAGGCGTACGAGCCGACTATTTCGCCAACTGGCTCAAGATGCTGCAAACGTGGGCCACAGCCAAGCAGCCCACCGAAAAAGCTGACAAAGCCGACCCCAACGTGTTGGCGCGCTTCACCACCACCGCGCTCAAAGACAAAGGCTGGCAAGAGGCCGAAGGCTTTGCGTTTTTTGCTGCCGTGGCCAACCACATCGAGACGCTGGCCACCGAACCCAGCACCCCCAAGCTCATCGCACGACACGCCGCACACGCGGTGGGTGAAGCCTACAAAGCAGCCAAAGCACAACGGGCTGCGTTTGACTTTGCCGACCTGCTGCAAAACCTACATCACGCCGTCATGGCCGACGATGGCCGATTGGCCACCGCCATTCGCCAGCAATACCCCGTGGCCTTGGTGGACGAGTTTCAAGACACCGACCCTTGGCAATACGGCACGCTCAACCGCATCTATGCGCCCAGTGCCTGCACGCCAGCCAACGCACTGGTGATGATTGGCGACCCCAAGCAAGCCATTTACAGTTTCCGTGGCGCAGACTTGGGCACGTACTTGCAAGCCCGCAGCGATGCACAAGCCAGCATCAACCCTGAGCTAGCAGATGACGCTAATGCGTTGCACACGCTCACGGGCAATCACCGCTCCAGCGAAGGTTTGGTCAAAGCGGTGAACCATGTGTTCATGCAAACTGAGTCGCCGTTTGCATCTGCACAAGGCGAGATTGAATTTGTCGAGGTGTCGGCGCAAGGCCATCAACCCGCACTGACCGTCAACGGCGTAACGCATGTGCCCTTCACCGTCTGGCACATGCCCCCCGATGGCGAGAGCGACACCGTGTCGGTCAGCAGCTACTTGCAACAGACCTCTGCCGTATTTGCCGAGCAGATGGCTGACTTGCTCAACAAGCAAACAGCGTCACCCAACGACATGGCCGTGCTGGTGCGCAGCCAAATGCAAGCCGATGCCGTGCGACGTGCGCTGCGCGAGCGACGTATCCCAAGTGTGTATTTGTCGGACCACACCAGCGTGTACCAATCGACCGAAGCCACTGACCTGTGGCGTCTGCTGCGCGCCGTCGCCTCACCGCGCCAAACGGGCTGGGTGCGTGCCGCCGTGGGCAGCCGCTTGTGGGCGCTCGACGTGCACGAGGTGTTGGCCATCACCCAAACTGAGGCGCAGTGGGAACCACTGCTAGAACAATTCCACCATTGGCACGCCCTGTGGCAACAACACGGCGTGCTGCCCATGCTGCACCAGTGGCTACACAGCCAAGACGTGGCGCAACGCATACTGACACAAGCCGATGGCGAACGCCGGCTGAGCAACCTGCTGCATTTAGGCGAACTGCTGCAACACGCCGAGCAAAGCCTGCAAGGCGAACACGCGCTGGTGCGCTATTTAGGCGAACAAGTTCAAAGCCAGCACCACGACAGCGACACACAGCAAATGCGGCTAGAAACAGATGCCTTGTGCGTGAAAGTCATCACGTATCACAAGAGCAAGGGCTTGCAATACCCGTTGGTGTTTGTGCCATTTGCAGGCGCGTTTGGCGTGGAGAAAAAAGCCAAAACCAACTACGCGCAAGACAATGAGGCAGACGACGACAGCGACGCAGAAGCGACCTCGGTCGAAGAAGACATGCGCTTGCTGTACGTCGCCCTCACGCGAGCGCAGCGCGGCTTGTGGCTGGGTGTGGCAGAAACCAAAAACGATTTAAGTGGCAACGCCGACAAGGGCACGCTCAAGCGCAGCGCCCTCTCCGCACTGCTGGCCCGCCAATCGCGAGGCGACCTCAGCCACCAACTGCACAGCCTGTGGGGCACATGTGCGCACATCCAAGTGGCCGTGTTGCCTGAGCTGCAAGGCTTGACCTACCAAGCCCCAGCCAACGCCAGTGCCGCGCAAAACGCACGCATCCCCACACGCACGCACCACAGCCTGTGGTGGACGGCCAGCTTCAGCGCCATCACGCGTGGGCTGGTCTCTGAATCGAAACGCGATGAAGCTGTGGCTGATGCGATCACCGATGCGACGGCTGATCTCCAAGTCGATGTCGTAGCGGCATCTGCAACACCTGCGCAAGATCCTGAACGCATCAGCGCGTGGCAAACCTTTCCCGCCGGTGCACGCTACGGCACGCTGCTGCACGACTTACTGGAATGGTTGTCGCAAAACAACTGGCCCGTGGCCAATGCACAAGCTCCCGAGTGGGCCAAGCAAGCATGGGCCCACTTGCTAGCGCGCAAAGCCAGCTGGCTGCAACTGGACGACGCGGCGAGCGCACAGTTAGAGCCTTGGCTGCAAGCCGTGGTGCACACACCGCTGCCTTTGCATGAACTCAACGCTGCGCCATTGACATTGCGCGACTTGCGCACCGAGCACATGTGGCCCGAGATGGAGTTCAACCTTGAGGTGAGCCACGTCAGCGTCGCCGCGTTGGACCAACTTATTCAAGCCCATGTGTTTGAAGGCAGACCCCGCCCTGCGCTACAAGCACGTGGCATGCAAGGCATGCTCACCGGATCACTGGATTTGGTGTTGCAGCACGACGGTCGCTATTGGATCGTTGACTACAAATCCAACAAACTGCCCAGCTACGACAGCGCCACCTTGCAAGACGCCGTGCTGCACAAACGGTATGAAGTGCAGTACGTGCTCTACACCTTGGCGCTGCACCGCTTACTCAAAGTTCGCCTAACCGACTACGACTACGCCCAACACATGGGCGGCGCGGTGTATATGTTCTTGCGCGGCATTCACGCAGAAGGTGCGGGGGTGCATTTACACAGACCACCGCAGGCGTTGATCGAAACGTTGGATGCGTTGTTTGCATTCAATTCAAACGATTGAGGGCGCTAAAAATTGCTTTGATGGATGCGCTCACGATATTGGCATCAATGCCTGCGCCAAATTTGGTAAACCCTTTGTCATTCGATAATTCGATGATCGTTACCGCTTTGGCGTTGGCACCTGCACCAATAGAACGCTCCTCATAGCTGATGATTTCAACCGGCATCTTCAAAGCATTCATGACAGCGTCAAGCGGCCCATTTCCTTTGCCAACCGCCTGAGTCTTCTCCCCATGAATGGACATACACACGTCTACAACTTGAACACCACTTTCATCTGTGATTTTGTGGGAGTGATAACAAACCGCATTTTGTTGATCTGCTTGAGTCAAATAAGTCTTTTCAAAAAGCTCGAACAGTTCATGCGCGGTGATCTCTGCTTCTGTTTCATCTGTGATTTTTTGAACTTCGCTGCTGAATTCCACCTGCATACGCCTTGGCATCACGACTCCAAAATCACGCTCAAGCAAATAAGCAATCCCTCCCTTGCCCGATTGGCTATTGACTCGAATAACGCTTTCATAAGAACGTCCAAGGTCTTGCGGGTCAATGGGCAAGTACGGAACGAGCCATTCTTCAGAGTCCTTTTGACGTGCAAATCCCTTCTTGATAGCATCTTGGTGAGAGCCTGAGAAAGCGGTAAAAACCAAGTCGCCCACATATGGATGGCGAGGGTGGATGGGTAACTGCGTTGCGTCTTCAACGATCTTGGCAACACGGTTAATGTTTGAGAAGTCGAGACCAGGGTGCACGCCTTGTGTGTAAAGGTTCAAAGCCAAAGTCACGAGGTCCACATTACCGCATCGCTCGCCATTACCAAACAAACACCCCTCCACTCGCTCTGCCCCTGCCAACATGGCTAACTCAGCGGTGGCAACACCTGTACCCCTGTCGTTATGTGGATGCACAGACAAGATGACGCTGTCACGGCGGTCAATGTGTCGACTCATCCATTCAATGCGATCAGCAAATACGTTTGGTGTTGTGTTCTCCACCGTCGTGGGTAAATTGATGATGACCTTTCGTTGAGGCGTAGCGTTCCAACTTTTAATTGCCACGTTACACGCGTCTAAGGCAACGGGTAACTCCGTCGCTGAAAAAGTTTCTGGTGAGTACTGAAGAATCCACTCTGTCTCAGGGATTTCATCAGTGATTTTTTTCAAGTACGACACTTGTTGTTCAATCAACGCCATCACTTGCTCAACGCTCATCCCAAACACGATGTCTCTCCATGCAGGAGCCGTGGCGTTGTAAATATGAACAATGGCTCGTTTTGCACCCTTCAAAGATTCGACACTTTTTGCAATCAAATCTTCTCGTGCTTGCGTCATCACCATGGGCGTCACGTCATCGGGAATGTGCCCTTCTTGAATCAGTGCGCGCACAAATTTGAAATCAATCTCCGATGCAGCGGGGAAACCCACTTCAATTTCTTTCAAACCAACTTTCACCAATTCTTTAAAGAATGCCATCTTTGTTTCGCCACTCATAGGCTCGAACAACGACTGGTTGCCATCTCTCAAGTCAGTAGACAACCAAATTGGAGGTTGAGTAATTGTTTGGTTAACCCAAGTTCTATCAGTCAAATGAATGACCGCTGATGGTTTGTACTTGGTTGATGGATTTTTAAGCATGAAGACTCCGTTAAGTTGATAAAACTTTAACGTGCACAGCCACGAGAGTAATTGCTAATATTGATTAAAAATTTTAATTAATGGCAGATTATTGCTAATATTTGACTTTTATTAAAATATTATTCTTTAAGGTCGCAAATGAAATTAGACAAGTACGACAAGCAAATTCTTGAGATTCTTCAAAAGCAAGGAAAGATCAGCAATCAAGACATCGCTGAACGCGTGGGGCTGTCTCCGTCACCTTGCCTTCGCAGAGTCAAAGCACTTGAAGATGCAGGCATCATTCTTGGCTACCGAGCACTTGTGGATGCAAAAAAAATGGAGCTTGGCCTCATAGCGCTCATTCAAATATCCATGGATAAGCACACGCAAGAGCGTTTCAACTTTTTTGAAAGGGAAATTAAAGCAATCCCTGAAGTCTTAGAGTGCTTGCTTATCACAGGCCATTCAGCAGATTACCAACTCAAGGTTATTGTTAAAGATCTTGATCACTACCAAAAGCTGCTGTTGCAAAAGATTACAAAAATCACAGGGGTGACGGGGGTTCATTCAAGCTTCGTGCTCAACAAGGTTGTCGACAAGACGGCTCTACCAATTTACTGACACTCAGTAATTTTTAACAACCATGCCATCAATGCTATGAGCGCGTCAACAGCTCATCCAGAGCATCCGAAATTTCTTGCCCATGTTCAGCGAGTGAGCCCACGCAGTCCCCCAGCTGATCAAGTGCCACCGACACCATATCCAGTGGATGCAAGACCAGCACTGCGCCACGGACTTTGAAACTTGGGTTCATACGCGTGCCAGCAATACCCGCAGGCAGCGCACTGCGTTTAACCAAAGGCACCACCACGCGACGGCGATAACCGTCAAACAAAGAAGACTGCACCACGACCACATAGGGAATGGTGTCCTTCAACAGTCCTTTGTTTTTGTGCAGATCAAACTGCGCCATCAGAGTGTGGCGTGTTCATCGGCAAATGAACCAACTTGTGCATGCAACGCATTCCAACCTGCCACGATTTGATCTGCCTGCTGTTGTCGGCTTGAACGCGCCTGCTTTTGCTCGACCACATAAGCCGTGAGCAACTCTTCGGCAGTGGCTGACAAATTAGAGGTGTAGCCTTTAAGGTCAGACACCAAGCTTTCACTCAAGGTGAGATTGACTGGGCGTTTTCGCGATGAAGCAGCTGCAGTGTTGGTACGTGACATGGTGTCTTTCTGTAAAAGCATGCGCATATTATGCGCATAAATTTTAAATCTGTCACGCCTAGTAAACTGGCCCTGCATGCCAACACCCAACCCCCTATCCCCTTTGCTGCAATCCGCATGGGCGCAAGCCACGCCCCTGACCGGCTTGGACAAATCTCTGGCCAACTTGTTGCACAGCAAGCAACCCAGCGATGACCCACGCCATATTTGGCTGGCCGCACTGACCAGCCACCAATGGGGGCGCGGCCATGCGTGCTTGGACCTCGCCACTTTGCAAACCCAAGCTGCTCGCTTGCTAGGCTGGAACAACGAACAAGCTGCCGCACTGCCTGCCAACTTGCACGATGCAGCCGTCACGTTGCCGTGGACGCAAGGCGATGCCAGCCCTTTGGTGTTGATCGAAGACGAAACCCCAAACGAAGGCGATGGCTCAAAAAGCGCGCGCCTGTATTTACGCCGCGCATGGACCGCTGAACAACACATCCGTCAACACATTGCCCAGCGTTTGGCGCTGCCGTGCGACGCGCCTGCTGATTTGCAGCAGCGCTTAGACGATCTATTTCCAAAAACCAACAACGACGCGCCCGATATACAACGCCTCGCCTGCGAGGTGGCCGCACAAAACCGCATCACGCTCATCACGGGTGGGCCGGGCACGGGCAAGACCACCACGGTGGTCAAACTGCTGTCGCTCTTGGTGGGCACGGCTTCGCGCGATTTGCAAATTCACCTTGCAGCGCCCACAGGCAAAGCGGCGGCGCGTTTGACCGAGTCCATTAGCAACGCGCTGACCCAAATGCCAGCCGATGTGCAAACGCGCATTCCTACGCAGGCGCAAACACTGCACCGCCTTCTGCAAACCAACAGCCGTGCAACACAACTGCACCAACTCGCCACCGATGTGGTGGTGGTCGACGAAGCGTCGATGATTGACTTAGAAATGATGGCCCGCTTGCTGCAAGCGGTTCCTACATCAGCTCGCTTGATCATGCTGGGCGACAAAGACCAACTGGCTTCGGTGGAAGCAGGTGCTGTCATGTCGCAGCTGTGTACGGGCAGTTTGTTGCAGCACCAAACCGTCACCCTGATTCACAGCCACCGCTTTGACGCCAAGAGCGGCATTGGCCAATGGGCGCGTGCCGTGAATGCAGATGTGGCCGACAACACGCCCGCCCTCAAAGCGCTGTGGAAAGACGCACCCGATTGGCTGGCGACCTTGCCTTTGCAACAAAGCATTCACCTTGACGAAGGGGGTGATACCGCAGAACCCAACGTGACCCGCCTGCAACTGCCCAACGCCAGCGACCCCAAACTGGCCGTGGGCTTGCGCTACGGATGGCGAAATTGGCTCGCTTTGCTAGACGCGCACCGCGCCAGAAAAACAGCACCAGCTGCGCCTTGCAGCGATGCGCAAGCGCTAGCGCTGCTCAAAACCTTCACCGAGTTTTGTGTGTTGTGCGCCGTACGCGAAGGCCCGCTGGGCGTGGTGCAACTCAACGCGCAAGTCGAGCACGCGCTGGGCTTGGGCCAAAGCCCTTGGTATGCAGGCCGCCCTGTGATGGTGACGCGCAACGACTACGCGCTAGAGCTGATGAACGGTGACATCGGCCTGTGCCTGCCTAACCCCGAGGGTGAGTTGCGCGTGGCCTTCCCTGCGGTGGATGGCGGCGTACGTTGGGTCATGCCTTCACGCCTTGAAAGCGTAGAAACCGTGTTTGCCATGACGGTTCACAAATCGCAAGGCTCGGAGTTCACGCATGTGTTGCTGGTGATCCCAGCCCAAGAGTCGCCCGTGCTCACGCGCGAGCTGGTGTACACCGGCCTCACACGTGCGCGTCAGCGCCTCACGATGTGGGCCCCGCAGCTGGGCGTGCTGTGGAATGGGTGTGCGCGACGCGTGTTACGCAGTGGTGGGCTAGGCGACTGAGAGATGATTCCATAGCGCAAAGCTAATTCGCTTACTGCCCCATCACCTTGGTGCGACTGGCTGGGGGCAGTTCAGCTTGGGCTTCGGCCACCTTTGGTTTCCACCATCAAGCAAACCTCACCCTTGGTGTACCAAAATTTGCAAAGCACCCCCGCGTCCATAGAGCAACCTTCAACTTCATAAATCTTTGCCTTTTGTAACGCGACCTCTTCGCCAGTCAGGGGAAATTCTTCCTTGTTTCTATGGAATTCAAACGGCATCCATCCATCCTTGATTAGGGAAGATCGGTAGGCTGCAAACGACTTGCCAACGGGTGAGGCATTACAGACGGAGAAAGCACCGAAGATTAAAAATACGAAGACATATGACTTCATCATTTTTGCTCACCATCTTTGCCACCAAGTTCCAGGTACTTTGCCCTAGTGTCTTCGTACTTTTTATAAGGTTGACCAAGATGTCTGTTGCCCTTCCCTTGCGCCTGTTCCAACGCAGCCCATGGCCATGATGCTTTGGACATGGCGACGCCAAACTGATCTTTTAACAAGGCATCAACTGCTCCCATTCGTCTGAGCAAATTTACAGCAATAAGGTCCTGTGTATCGGGGCTGAAATCAATAAGTCCCATTCCATTTATGCCGTGGTCTTTCCATGTGTCTTTCGTGATCTGATACATGCCGGCTGCCGTTGTTTTTCCATCTGCACCCGGCCCTGGATGCGTGGAAAAATCTGTAAAGCGCCATTTATCATTTTTCCTGCCTTGTACGGCTCCATATTTGAAATCGTACCCACCACCCTCGGCCCATGCTATAGCGCCAAGAAATGCCTTCACATTGGCATTCTTCAAGTATTCTCGGTTCTGGGCCAGCCGAATTGGCCGCATGTCTACTTTGATGGCTTGAGGTTTCGTATCGCTCAAGAGCGTGGTGTGGCCAGTGCCGACCTTGACTATTTTTGTTTTCGTCATGTCGCATCAACCTTCAGGTACACCGTCACGGGTTCGTTCTCTTTGGTGAAGTGAATTGCTTGGGTCAAACCTTCTGCATCGGTAACACCTTCCATTTGGAGGCCATTGCATTCCAAAACATAAGACACGCCCATTTGGGGCTCTCCGGTGTTTTCGTCTGCAATCAAAAACCTTTGATTCGCTCCCAATCCAATGGATGCAACACTGTGCCCAGCACGAACAAACCAATCAACGGCAGCAGGGTTCGCTGCAATTTCGGTAGTGTTAAACGCCGCTTTCGACAGTGTTTGTGAAGCCATCAATCTCGGCGGTGTAGGGCATTTGCAAATACACAAATCACCCTCAGCGGATTTTTGGCGGCCATCCATTCCTTTTGCAGGGCGAATGGGCGGCACGCATTTAATGTGCCCCGTGCTTTTGCATGTGGGGCATTCAATGGGGTCGCCTTCATGTGCGACGTCTTTTCCAAGAATGCTTTCACCAAGTTTTTTCGCTTTGACCGTACCGCCTACGGTGGTCAAGTCACCGTCGCAAATCCAGTGTCTTACTAGTCCTGTCATTTGTTTTGACCTTTCTGGACAGATTATCCAACATTGAAAACAAAAGAACTAATTAAAAGCTAGGGGTCAAATTTAGAAGTAATGACTGTGCGCTTGGAACGCCCGCCCCGGACTTGTTCACAATAGAGAGATGCCTATGACCCCCTACCTCGCCCAACTCGAACAGTTGGCTGTGCCCCTGGCCATTGCGGCCGTGATTTTTGTGTTCTCGCTCATCAGCTTCGGCGTGTGGGCTTCGCGCATTCGCCGAGTGCGTACCGAG
>CANCGU010000081.1 GCA_947377705.1 Comamonadaceae bacterium | reverse complement strand
CCTGCCGGCCCTGTTTACACCGTGCCTCAGGTGTTTGAAGATGAACAAGTCAAACATTTGAAGGTCACCCAGTCCCTCATGACGAACTTTGGCAAAGAAATTGCGTACATCACTCAGCCAGTGGTTTTAGAGCGTACACCGTCCCAAGTTGTGGCGCCCGCACCAGGATGGGGCGAGCACACCGATGAAGTGCTGCGCGAGGCGGGTTACTCGGATGAAGAGATTCAGCAATTTCACAAACAAGAGGTAGTCTAAACATGGGTGCTATTCATGTCACACACGACGCGCATGTGACGGTTGTAACGATCGACGATGCCGATCGTTACAACGCCATGAGCTTGTCCATGTGGATTGCGCTTGAGCAGGCATTCGACGGCATCGAAAAAAATCCGAATGTTCGTGCCGTGATTCTGCGTGGTGCGGGTGACCGTGCGTTTGTGTCGGGTGCCAATATCAGCGAGTTTGAAACGCAGAGAAATTCAGAAGCATCGGTGGCGCACTACAACCAATGTGTGGCGCAAGCGCAAGATGCCATCGTTCGATGCCGCGTGCCGGTGATTGCCGCCATCAACGGCATTTGCTATGGCGGCGGTTTGGGTTTGGCGCTGAGTTGCGATTTGCGTTATGCCAGCCCCTCGGCCAAGTTCCGCATGCCCGCCGCGCGTTTGGGCTTGGGCTATGGCTACCAAGGCATGAAAAGCATTGTTCAAAATCTTGGCCCCATCGCTGCTGCTGAAGCTTTCTATACCGCCAAGGTGTACACGGCGTTAGAAGGTGCTCAGATCGGCATCGTCAACGCGGTGCATGATGATGTCTTCGCGCATTGCAGCGAAGTGGCCGCACAAATCGCGCAAAACGCACCCCTCACAGTTCAAGCCGCCAAACAAGCGATGCTGTGCATTGCAGACGGCGACACCTCCCAAATTGCACGCATCGATCAGGCCGTAGATGCGTGTTTCAAAAGCAGCGACTATGCCGAGGGCCGACTGGCTTTTGCGCAGAAGCGGCTACCTCAGTTCACCGGCCGTTGAATTAACCACCCCATGGAGAAGAAGATGAAATCTTTAAGAACCCTGCTCTCGATTGCGCTGTCATTGACCGCCACCGTTGCTTTGGCTGTGGGGCCCTCCCCCGCACCGATGAAGCAAAAAGAAGTCCTCAGTGTGGGCTTTGTCAAAGTGGGCCATCTCGCGCCCATGCTGATGTTGGAAGAAGAGCTCAAGAAGCTCAACATTGAAGTCAAGCGTGCCGAGTTTGTGCGCTACGCCGATGCACGCACGGCGTTGCTGTCAGGCTCGGTGGACGTCTCGGCCGTCGGCCCTGGTGACTTGGCCATCGTGGCTGCGCAAGGCAGCAAGAACTTGATCGGTTTGACCGGCGTGGGCAGCTCCAATAAATTTTTGGTGGTGCGCAAAGGCGTGAAAATCGACGATTGGGGTGACATCAATGGCAAGAAAATTGCGATTGCACCAGGGTCGGCCGTGTGGTTTCAATGGGCTATGACCTTGATCGAGAAAAACATCCCTTACACCTCGTTCTCACCCGTGAACGTGCAAGGTGGTGGTACCGCATTTGTGCAAGCCATGAAGCGTGGCGACATCGACGCCATGGTGCTGTGGGAGCCCTTTGAATCGCAAGCCGTGGCTGAAGGCGATGCCTACTTTGCCACCAAGCTGGACTACAGCCAGTCACGTTCCGTGGGCGCTGAGTTGGGCATGTTGGCCGCCTCGGGCGAAGCCATGGCGACCAAGAAAGAACTGGTGCGTCGTTTCTTGTGGGCTTACCTCAAAGTCGAAGAGCAATTGGCCAAAAATAACGACCAATTTGCCGATGCTTATTCCAAGTACACCGGTTTGCCTTTGAACGTGACCAAAGAATCAGCCAAGATCATCAAGCTCGGTGGCGTGTTGAACAAAGAACAAGTGAGTCGTTTGGCCGAGGCTGCGTTCAAGCAAGGCATCGTGCAAAAAGACGTCACCAAAGAAGCGGCTGAGCTGTACGACGACAGCATGGCCAAAGAAATCAAAAAGTAAGTGCAAGGACACACCATGAAGACAACGGCACATTTCAAGCAACTGCTGCTCGGACTGGTGGTGCCCACTGCCGTTGTCGTGCTGTGGCAGGTGATGGGCAACATGCCCGGCATGGCCGGCATCTTGCCCACCCCTTTGAAGGTGGTCGAGGGCTGGCACGGCTGGATCTTTGGTCAGGCGGGTTTGGGCCTCAATCCTTATCTTGGCACTTGGTTGTCTAACGTGGAGTATTCCTCCATGCGTGTGGCCCAAGGCTTTGTGTTGGCCGCATTGATTGGCGTCCCGCTTGGGTTGCTGATTGGGTGGAGCAAGTTCATTTCACAAATGCTTGATCCCTTGATTCAAAGCCTTCGCCCCATCCCGATCACGGCCTGGTTGCCGTTCTCGATTGCGGTGTTTGGCATTCGTGATGTGGGCTCTATCTTTTTAATCTTCCTCGGTGGCTTTTACGCCATCGTGGTCAATGCCACCCAAGGCGCCCGTGATGTGGACCGCAACTTGGTGCGCGCGGCCTTGATGATGGGCGCGAGCCGTGCCCAGCTTTTGTACCGCGTGGTGCTACCCGCTGCCATGCCCTCCATCTTCACAGGCTTGCGCATTGGCTTGGGTATTTCGTGGACGGCGGTGATCGTGTCTGAAATGGTGGCCGTCAAGTCGGGCCTCGGCTACGTGCTGTGGGACGCCTACTACGTGGGCCGCATGGATATCGTGCTGGCCGACATGGTGTCGATTGGCGCCATGGGTTACATCAGCGACCGCATCATTGTGTTCATTGAACGCAAGATTTTGGTTTGGCGCATTCTGCAAAGTCATTGAAATTCCTATGTCCAATATCACTGTCCAAGACCTTTGCAAAACTTACCCCGGTCAACCGCCGGTCAAAGCACTCGACCACATTGACCTGCATGTGCCGCCGGGTGAATTTGTGGCTTTGCTCGGCCCTTCGGGTTGTGGCAAGTCCACCTTGCTCAACCTGATTGCGGGCTTTGAGTCGCCCACCTCGGGCGTGCTGCAAGTCAACCAACAAGCGGTGCATGCCCCTGGGCCTGACCGTGGGGTGGTGTTTCAAGAAGCGGCGTTGTTCCCGTGGCTGACGGTGTGGGAGAACGTCATCTTTGGCCCCCAAATGCAAGGCTTGCCCAAAGCCGAATACGAAGAGCGTGCCAACGAAATGCTCAGCATCGTCGGCTTGCGCGACTTCAAAAACCACCTGCCTGTGCAGCTCTCGGGCGGCATGCGTCAGCGTGTGGGCATTGCGCGCATCTTGACCTTGGGCTCACGCGTGCTGCTGATGGACGAGCCCTTTGGTGCGTTGGATGCGCAAACCCGACTCACCATGCAAGAGCTGTTGTTGTCGGTGTGGCAAAAACTCAAGCCGACCATCATCTTTGTCACGCATGACATTGATGAAGCCATTTTCTTGGCCAGCACCATCTATGTCATGTCCGCACGACCTGGCCGCATCCAATCCAAAATCAATGTGCCCTTAGCGCGTCCGCGCACGGTGGCTGACACGGCGAGCGAGGCCTTTAGCGCCATGAAGCTCGACATCCTCAACCTCATCCGACACACCCATGGCTAATCCACGCATCCCCTATCGCTTCTCTGACGAAGGCCCGCAACTGGTGGCCCCCAAAGAAGGGGCCATCTTGGTTCACTTGGTGGTCAACGTGGAGCACTGGCAGTTCGATGCCAGCATGCCGCGCACCATCATTACGCCGCCGCATGGCAAAGAAACGGTGCCCGATGTGCCCAACTTCAGCTGGGTTGACTACGGCATGCGGGCCGGCTTGCCGCGCATCATCAACGCCATTCACAGCCGTGGCTTGCCTGCGTCCACCAGTTTCAATGCCGGTGTGATTCACGCCTACCCACGCGCTGCAGAGGCCATGCATGAGGCGGGTTGGGAGTTCATTGGCCATGGTGTGCATCAAAAGGCGCTCAACCATGCCGAAGGTGAAGAGGCGCTGATTGCCACCAGCCTCGACATGATCGAGTCGTTCACAGGCAAGCGCCCCAAAGGTTGGTTGAGCCCAGGCTTGCGCGAGTCACACGACACCCCGGACATCTTGACCAAGCAAGGCATTGAGTACGTGTTCGATTGGGTGGTGGACGATGTGCCGCACTGGATGCAGACCAAGAACGGTCCGCTCATGGCGTTGCCCTACAACCTAGAAGTCAACGACTCCATCATCTACGCGATTGAAAAACACGCCTCGAACGAAATGTTCCAGCGCTTGTCCAACACCTTGAGTTTGTTCAAGCGCGAATGCCAGACCCAGCCACGCGTGTTGGCGTTGGGCCTGCACCCCCACCTGATCGGTGTGCCGCACCGTTTTGAGAGCTTCGAACGCATGCTCGACTTGCTGATGGCTACCCCAGAGGTCTGCTTTGTCACGGGTGAACAAATCGCCCAGTGGTACAGCGCCCAAGTGCCAGCCCCTTCCAACTGACCGTAACTTCACAGAAAGTATCTATGAACTTAGAACTGACCGGACAACGTGTCCTCATCACCGGTGGCTCCAAAGGCATTGGCTTGGCCATTGCGCAAGCGTTTGCGGCCGAAGGCGCCAAGCCTGTTTTGGTGTCGCGTGACCGAGCAAACTTAGCCCATGCGGTGCAAGCCATTGAAGCAGCGCACCACATCACCCCCGAAGTGTTCGAAGCCGATTTGAGCCTGCCTGGCTCAGCGGACAAGCTGTGCCAACAGGTCGGCGATATCGACGTGTTGGTGAACAACGCAGGTGCTATTCCGGGTGGCAGCATCCATGACATCACCGAAGAGCGTTGGCGTCAGGCTTGGGAGCTCAAGCTCTACAGCTACATCAACCTGACGCGTGCGTATTTGCCCAGCATGGAAAAGCTTGGCAAGGGCGTGGTGGCCAACATCATCGGCATGGCGGGTGCTGCACCGCGCTACGAATACATTTGCGGCTCGGCTGCCAATGCGGCGCTGATTGCTTTCACCCAAGGTTTGGGTGGCGGCACGGTGCGCCAAGGGGTGCGTGTGTTTGGCATCAACCCATCGCCCACCCGCAGCGACCGTATGCAAGGCATGTTGCAACAGCAAGCCACTACCAAGCTGGGCGACCCCGCACGTTGGCACGAGCTGACTTTGGGTATGCCGTTTGGCCGTTTGGCCGAACCCGATGAGATGGCTAAGCTGGCCGTGTTCTGCGCCTCGCCTTTGTGCAGCTACCTCAGTGGCAGCGTCATCAATGTGGATGGCGGCCAAATGTTTACAACACCGAGCAAATAACCATGAGCCGACAAGATTTTCCTGAACTGCGTGAAGGCGTCCGCCAAGTGGTGTCAGCGTTTGACTCGCGCTACTGGCAAGAGGTGGACGATGCCCGTGCCTTCCCCGAAAAATTCGTCACGGCTTTGACCGAAGCAGGTTGGCTGTCTGCCTTGATTCCAGAGGAATACGGCGGCTCTAACCTGAGCCTGACCGAGGCCAGTGTGATCATGGAAGAGATCAACCGCGCGGGTGGCAACTCAGGGGCGTGCCATGGCCAGATGTATGTGATGGGTTGTGTGGTCCGCCACGGCTCGAAAGCTCAAAAAGAAATGCTGCTGCCCAAGATCGCCTCGGGCGAATTGCGCATGCAGTCCATGGCAGTGACCGAACCCACCACAGGCTCGGACACCACCCAGCTCAAAACCACGGCTGTGCGCCAAGGCGACCACTATGTGGTGAACGGCCAAAAGGTGTGGACCTCACGCCTGCAACACTCCGACTACATGCTGCTGTTGGCCCGCACCACGCCGCTGTCGGAGGTGAAGAAAAAGTCTGAAGGTCTGTCCGTCTTCCTCGTTGACTTGCGCGAAGAAGTGGGCAAAACCATCACGGTCAAACCCATTCGCAACATGGTCAACCATGAGACCAATGAAATCTTCATCGACAACTTGCGCATCCCCGTGGAAAACCGGATTGGCGAAGAAGGCCTTGGCCTGAAATACATCATGGACGGTTTGAATGCCGAGCGCATCTTGATCGCCGCCGAGTGCGTGGGCGATGGCTATTGGTTTGTGGATCGCGCCACGCAGTACGCCAAAGAGCGCGTGGTGTTTGGCCGCGCGATTGCGCACAACCAAGGCATTCAGTTCCCGATTGCCAAGGCCCATGTGAATGTGGAAGCCGCCAGCTTGATGCGCTACGAGGCCGCCCGTTTGTTCGATGCGGGGCTACCTTGCGGCGCTGAGGCCAACATGTCTAAGCTGCTTGCGGCCGATGCGTCGTGGGAAGCCGCCAACGTGTGTCTGCAAACCCATGGCGGCTTTGGCTTTGCGGCGGAGTACGACATTGAGCGCAAATTCCGCGAGACGCGCTTGTACCAAGTGGCGCCGATTTCTACCAACTTGATCTTGTCCTACGTGGGTGAGCATGTGTTGGGTATGCCAAAGTCTTATTGAGTTCACGCCATGGCCCATGATCTATTTCCTCATTACGCAACGCTCGAATGCACATCCGTGTCAGACCATGTGCTGCAGGTGTGCCTCAATCGTCCAGAGGTAGGTAATGCGTTGAACACGCAGATGGGCGTTGATTTGCTAGATCTGTGGGTGCGCCTGACCGATCAGCCTGGTGATCTGCGTTGCGTCGTCTTGACGGGGGCAGGTTCGAAAATATTTTGCGGTGGTGGGGATTTGAAAGAGCGCAACGGCATGACGCCGCAAGCGTGGCAATACCAGCACGAGATTTTTGAGCGCTTGTATTGGGCACAAATTGATTTGCCATTGCCCGTCATTGGCGCCATCAATGGACATGCCTATGGCGGTGGTTTGGAAATGGCGTTGTGTTGTGATTTTTTGTACGCAAGTCAGGATGCGCGCTTTGCATTGCCTGAAGTCACTTTGGGCATCATGCCCGGTATGGGTGGTACGCAGAACTTGCCTCGTGCTTTGGGCGAGCGACGCGCCAAAGAGTTGGCGTTGACAGGGCGCCCGTTCAGCGCCATGCAGGCATTGGAATGGGGACTGGTTAACCAAGTCACTGCGCCAGACGCTGTGTTGACACTGGCGCTGGAGACGGCGCAGCGCATTGCTGCCAATGCACCGTTGTCTGTGCGGCAAATCAAGAAGTCGATCCGTTACGGTGGGCAAATGGAATTACGCACGGCTTATCGGTTTGAAGTGGAGGCCTACAACCGTTTGGTCGACACCGATGACCGGCGCGAAGGGGTCGCTGCGTTTAACGAAAAACGTCCACCGGTTTTCAAAGGACGCTGAGCCATGCAAAGGCTTGGGCAGTTAGCCATTAACAGGCCCTCTTGGACCGAGCAATTGCTGGCCCTGCAGGGGCGTCCCATCACCGATGCCGATCGTCATCGCGCCGCATTGCATTTATTGGACTGGCTTGGCTGTGTGTTGTTGGGGCATGCTTCGCCAGCTGGCGAAGCATTCAACCGCTGGGCTGCTCAGACGGCGGCAGGGCCGAGTTGGGCGGTCGGCGGCTTGCACCTGCATACCGAGGCTGCCGCATTGGTCAACGGCGCTTTGGGCAACGTGGATGAGTTGGATGATTTGCACCGCGCTGCGGTGGTGCATCCTGGCGACACCGTCATGGCGGCAGCATTGGCCGTCGCGCAGCGTGAACAAGTCACGCCACAAGCGCTGCTCGATGCGGTGGTGCGTGGCTACGAGGTGGCGATTCGTGTCGGCTTGTTGGCAGGGGCCGCGCATTACCGGCACTGGTACAGCACGGCCACATGTGGTGTGTTTGGCGCGGCGACTGCCAGTGCAAGTTTGTTACAGCTCGATGCTACGCAAGCCATGCATGCTTTGGCGCAAGCAGGCATGCAAGCCAGTGGTGTGTGGCAATGTCGGTTAGAGCCGGGGTTTTCTAAGCAACTGGCAGCAGGACACAGTGCCCAATCTGGCGTAATGGCCGCTGATTTCGCTGCGGCTGGCTTGGTGGGGCCTCGTTTGATTTTGGAGGGGCCCCACGGTTGGTTGGCCGCAACAGGCAGTCTGCCAAACTCACGCCGCGCAAACGCAGTGCTCAACCCTGAGCCAAATTCACCGTGGTTGATCCATGAGGTCAGTTTCAAACCTTGGCCTGCCTGCCGCCATGTTCACCCAGCCATTGCATGTGCTGTGAACTTGCATGGGCAAGTGCCAGATGTGAGACAAATCACCCGTGTCGACATTAACACCTACCAAACCGCCGTCGAATTTGCTGATCAACCGCATCCAAGTAACCGCCAACAGGCGCGATTCAGCTTGCAGCACGCTGTCGCGGTGGGGTTGGTGCGAGGCGATTTTGGGTTGGCCGACACACAGCCAGAATCGTGGATGCAGCCGAGTTTGAAGCGTTTGCGCGCTTGCATGCATGTCAATGCCATACCGCGTTGGACACGCGCTTATCCAGCGCACTATGGTGCCGAGGTTCGCGTGTGGCTGCGCAACGGTGAGGTGTTGTGCGCCCACGTGGCAGATGCACCCGGCGATCCAGAAAACCCGATGTCTGAAGCCGCCATTGTTGCGAAAACGATGCGTGTGATCCAAGCTGCAGGCTATTCCTTGCAGGCGGCGACAGCGGTGATAGCTGCTTGCGCCGCTTTGCCGAGCGCGTTATCTTTGAATGATCTGTGGGGTGCTTTGCGCCGACTCAAACGGTGCTGATCTGAGTCACGAGGTGAGGGCGGATGAGCGTGCCGGCCACAAAACAGAAGCGATGGCTGCTACCACCAGCAGCACCGCCAACCAGTCTTGCCAGTCATCCAAAACACAATCGTTAGCGTAGGTTCGGTCATCTTGGTGTGACGAATTTGTTGCGTCCCAAGCGCCCACGAGGCTGCAGCGACGAGTGCAATCAAAACACCCAAGGGCTTCCCAGAAAGTTGAATCAGCGCATGTCATAACAACAGCATGGCTGCTATGGCTGCCTCAGAATGACGAGGGTCAGCAGTTGTTTTCGGGTGAGACGATGTATGTCTGACATAGCGCGCATGGTAGAGCTTGTGAATGAACTCACGCCTTGTTCTTGAGATGCGCCAATCCGGGGATGTCTTGAGGGCTCAAGCGACTGGCGCACTAAAGCTTTCGCGCAGGTAGGCCACGATAGCGTTCGAGTCTTGCAACCATCGTGTCTGTCCATTGGCTTCGGTGATTTTCAAACAAGGCACTTTGGTCGCACCACTGCTTTGAAGCAGTTCGTCGCGGTTGGCAGCGTTGTGTTGCGCATCGCGTTTTTCAATCGGCAGCGACAAGCGGCGCATTTCTTGGCGCACCTTGATGCAAAACGGGCAGGTGTTGAATTGGTACAGCGCCAAGCTTTGGCATTGCAGGTCCACAGCGGCTTGTGCCGCAGCGTCGCGCTGTATGCCCTTGGGTTGGGTGAGGCGCTCTTTGAGCAACATGATGGGGCCCAGCACGAGGCGCAGGGTTTGGAAAAAGGCACGGATGACAGGTTTCATGGGGTTGAATGGTAAGGCTTGATGACGTGCCACCGCTGAGGTCGTGGACAATGACATTTTTCATTCAAAGCCTAGCCATGCAAATCATTCAAGACACGGCCGTCACTATCAAATACCAAGTCACCTCACCCGCAGGCAAGCCTTTGGACTCGGGGCATTTGTCGTACTTGCACGGCGGCTACGAAAACATTTTTCCCAAGGTCGAAGCCGCCCTCAATGGCCAAGCCGTGGGTTTTGCAGTCAAGCTGGATTTGAGCGCTGAAGATGCCTTTGGCGAGCGCGATGAATCCTTGGTGCGCGTCATCCCTAAAGCGGAATTCCCACCCGGCGTGAAAGTGGGCGGGCAGCTACAAGGCGCGGGTGATGACGGACAGCCGCAAGTGTTCAACGTGGTGAAGATCAAAGGCCCCGAAGTGCACCTAGACGGCAACCACGAATTGGCGGGCCAAGCCCTGCGTTTCAGCTGTACCGTGACGGATGTGCGCGCCGCCACGGCCGAAGAGATTGCCCACCGCCATGTGCATGGCACGCATGGGCATCAGCATTGAGATCAGCTTGGTAACAAGCGCTTCAAGTACTTGCCGGTAAAGCTGGCGGGGTTGGCCGCCAAATCTTCTGGCGTGCCCACACCCACCACCGTGCCGCCACCGCTGCCGCCCTCTGGGCCCATGTCAATCAACCAGTCAGCGGTTTTAATCACATCTAAGTTGTGTTCGATGATGACGATGGTGTTGCCTGCATCGCGCAGGTGTTGCAGCACTTTCAGCAGCAGCGCAATGTCGGCAAAGTGCAGACCCGTGGTGGGCTCGTCCAAGATGTAAAGCGTGCGACCGGTGTCGCGTTTGCTCAGCTCCAAGGCCAGCTTCACGCGTTGCGCTTCACCGCCCGATAGGGTGGTAGCGGCTTGACCGAGTTGCAGGTACGACAGGCCCACGTCCATCAAGGTTTGCAGCTTGCGGGCGATGTTGGGCACGGCGTTGAAGAACTGCAAAGCGGCTTCCACTGTCAGGTCTAAAACCTGCGCAATGTTTTTTCCCTTGTACATCACCTCCAAGGTTTCGCGGTTGTAGCGCA
>CANCGU010000080.1 GCA_947377705.1 Comamonadaceae bacterium | reverse complement strand
GAAGAGCTTGGACTATTTGAGCCACGATGGTTTTGGTGGCTGGTTATCTTGACGCTCTCCTACACTGCAATTCGCAGAAGGCAACTTGTGGAGTTGCGTTGGAAAGACATTGATTGGCGAGGCAAAACCATATCCCTAAGAAAAGAGAGCAGTAAAAACGGCAAAGCATGGGCCATCCCTATGACTGATGCCATACATTGCATCGTCGATTTACTCAAGGATAAAACTTGCTTGAGATTAGGATGCATTGATCCTGAAGGACAGGTATTCAATCTACCCTTATTCACTCAGCGACACGGTGGTAATCCGAGCAGAGGATTGACAGCAGATTATTTGTCAATGCGCATGTCAAGGCTTTCCAAAATCATTGGTGTTCACTGTAGCCCACACAAGTTGAGACACACTGCGGCGACTAGATGGTTAAACAAAACTGGGCAGCTAAAAACAGTGCGTAATATTTTGGGGCACAGCTCAGACAGGGCCACTCTTGAGTACAACCACCCAGATATCAGCGACATTCGAAACGCATTGAGGTCTTTGCGATGAAATTAGACGAGCTTGTAAAAGTTTATTGCAGCCTAAGCGCCTTGATGCCTGAAACTGAGCAGGGCTATCTTGATGCTGCCCGAAAAATCGGCAATCCTCATATCGAGGATCTAACAATGGCGACATTGCAGCAAACGCGTGCACGATCTCAAAGCCCGTACAGCTGGAATTCGTTGCTTGGAAAATTAAGGGCAACAATCCGCTTCGCAGTTCGTTCAGGTTGGACGAGCGAGGATCACCCTGTTTTCAGGGTTAAGCGGTTGCAAACGGGCCCTGTAGTTCGACAGGAAATTACTGAGCACGATAGAAAAGCGCTGCTTGACGTAATCAACCAGTCGGAAAATTTTGCCCCTTCGTGGTACTGGAAAACCATGTTTGATGTGCTTTACTACTCGGGGATTCGACGTAAACAGTTGTGTCATCTGCGATGGGCAGACTTGGATTTAAATGCTTCAACCATTTTGCTCAGAGCAGCGGGGGCGAAAAACAAGCGAGAGCGACTGCTTCCATTGCACGATCGACTTTCAAAATTACTCACGATCTACAAGAAAAGAGTAGAGAAATCCCGAGGCAATTTGCCCTTGGATTCTTCAACGCAAGTTTTCCGCATGGAATTTAACGATGGCGATTTGCAAGCAGGCAAAGACCTAACCCCAGAAATAGTGACGGCATTTTTTTACTCTCTATCTAAAGAGTCGGGGTTTCATGTGACCGCGCATCTATTGCGACATTCATTTGCAACGAAGATAAGCAGAGACATCCCAAACATCAGAATGGTTCAACTGCTGTTGAATCACGATCGCGTAGAAACAACCATGCGCTACATCCATCCTACGATGGACGATATGCGGAATGTGATGAGTCTGCCTTTAACTAGCGACTGAAATAATTTGACTGATCGAATGACATCACTAACACAGTCTTTCATCGATATTGCCCTTGCTGGATTTGGTATTCCTGCGCCATGCAGTCGTATTTTGAATAAACATCAAGGTTTGATCGGTCACATTGATGTGTCCGTCAATAAAACGATCAATGCGCGTAATGTCCCAGATTGGAGCGTTTGGTCAAACGACAAGAACTATCTCAACAACGCCATTGACAAGTCATTTGATTTTGAGTACGAAGATGAGTTTCGATTTCCAGAAAATTTCAAATTAGTGAATACGGTAGACCTTGGCGAAGTCGTCATCGATATCAGAAACGTTCACGGAGTTGAGGCGTCAAAATCGGATTTGAACGCATACTCCTCGCTTGATGAAATGGCAAAGAGAACAATGCGCTCGTTGAGGTGTTATGCGCCAGATTCAGAACAGTTTTTACGAGCATGTTTGTCTCATGCCGAAACTCAATGTTTTAGACCCCATGGACACGACTACTTTACACGCACACAGTGGGACCAGAACGTTTATCTGATTAACAGTGGCGGCTCGCATCATTTTGCAGCGGCACGTTACCTAGCTAAAGAGCTTGGCGTTGATCTGCCAGTTTATGGCAGGCTATACGACTCAACGCTGAACACTGATGCTGTGCGTTTTATTGACGCGAACTTTGAAATTTACGTATTGAACGGAGATGCGTCAGGTTTTTCTTCTTTTGTGAACGCGATCCGTATTTACAACGCGCGATTTGCGTTGCTAGACATGCCAAATGTTTTTGGTCGCCAACATGCACTCTTGCTGCACAAAACGAATTCGAGGGCTATGCGGGTAGCCTCGTTATTCCGTAAGGCGAACGCTTTTGACTTGGTCAAGTATTTCAAGAAGTTGCCCATCACATCTAAGCGCTTTGGAGGCCCTCTTGTAATGCCGATGCTGTAGGGTCAATTTGAAGCGTGAATCGCTGGATGAGTTTGTTTTCAAAAATTAGAATTTCCACGCAAAACGTGGTATAAATGAACTAGGAGATAGTTTTGATGTCCCCGAGTTATTTGAGTGCTGAGGTTTTAGGAAACAGTGTTGGTGGTTGAATAACCCAAAGAAGTTCGCCATAATTGACGTTTACGTAAACGTCAATCACACCCCTCAAAAATTCTGGAGAAACTCATGGACATCAGCGGCAAAGTTTTCATCGTCACCGGCGGCGCCTCAGGCTTGGGCGAAGGCACGGCCCGTGCGTTGGCCGCCCAAGGCGGCATCGTGGTCATTGCTGACATGCAAGCCGAGAAAGGCCAAGCCGTGGCCCAAGACATTGGCGGCGTCTTTGTGAAATGCGATGTGAGCCTTGAGGCTGACGGACAAGCCGTGGTCGCCAAAGCCGTTTCTTTAGGCAAGCTCATGGGCTTGGTCAACTGCGCGGGCGTGGCTCCTGCCGAAAAAACCGTGGGTAAAAACGGCGCACACGCCCTCAGCAGCTTTACCCGCACCCTCACCATCAACCTCGTGGGCAGCTTCAACATGATTCGCCTGGCCTCAGAAGCCATGTGCCACAACGACCCGGAAGCCACAGGCGAACGCGGTGTGTTGATTTCCACCGCGTCTGTCGCCGCCTATGACGGCCAGATTGGTCAAGCCGCTTACAGCGCATCCAAGGGCGGCATCGTGGGCATGACCTTGCCCATCGCACGTGACTTGGCGCGCAACGGCATTCGCAACATGACCATCGCCCCCGGCATCATGGGCACGCCCATGTTGTTTGGCATGCCCCAAGAAGTACAAGACGCGCTGGCTGCAGGCGTACCCTTCCCTTCACGCTTGGGCACGCCGCAGGATTACGCCAAACTGGCCTTGCATATTTTTGAAAATGATTTGCTCAATGGCGAAGTCATTCGCTTGGATGGGGCGATTCGCTTGGCGCCGAAATAAGCTGAAACTGGGCTTTATATACTGGGTACTCACGTGGTCGCCCTCCTGGCGACCACTTTGTTTTGTGTCCTGTTTTTAAATATCGCCCATGGAAATCAAGGTCAACTTTCTCGACAAGCTTCGCCTAGAAGCCAAGTTCGATGACTTCACGGTCGTCGCTGACCAACCTATCCGTTACAAAGGCGATGGCTCGGCGCCTGGTCCCTTCGATTATTTTCTAGCCTCATCGGCTTTGTGTGCCGCTTACTTTGTGAAGCTGTACTGCGTCACCCGCAACATTCCCACCGAAAACATTCGCCTCTCGCAAAACAACATTGTTGATCCTGAGAACCGATACCAACAGATTTTCAAGATCCAAGTCGAGTTGCCACCGGACATCCAAGAGGTAGACCGCCGCGGCATTTTGAACGCGATTGAGCGCTGCACGGTCAAGAAAGTGGTGCAAGCAGGGCCTGAATTTGTCATTGAAGAAGTCGAGCACTTGGACGCCGACGCACAGTCGTTGCTCACGTTAAAGCCGACAGCGGACACCAGCACCTACATCACGGGCAAGGATCTGCCTTTGGAGCAAACCATCGCCAATATGTCGGGCATTTTGGCGGGCTTGGGCATCAAGATTGAAATTGCCTCGTGGCGCAACATCATTCCCAATGTGTGGTCCTTGCACATCCGCGATGCGCATTCCCCCATGTGCTTCACCAACGGCAAAGGTTCGACCAAAGAAAGCGCTTTGGCCTCGGCCCTAGGCGAATACATCGAGCGGCTCAACAACAACCATTTCTACGCCGGCGCGTTTTGGGGCGAAGACATCGCCAACGCAGCGTTTGTGCACTACCCAAATGAACGCTGGTTCAAGCCTGGAAAAAAAGATGCATTGCCCACAGAAATCCTAGACGCGTACTGCCTGCCCATCTACAACCCCGATGGCGAGTTGCGTGGCTCGCATCTGATCGACACCAACTCTGGCAATGCGCAGCGCGGCATCTGTTCGCTGCCCTATGTGCGGCAATCAGACGGCCAAGTGGTGTACTTCCCGTCCAACTTGGTCGAAAACTTATTCGTCAGCAACGGCATGAGCGCTGGCAACACACTGGCTGAAGCGCAGGTGCAGTGTTTGTCTGAAATTTTCGAACGCGCGGTCAAGCGCGAAATCTTAGAAGGCGAAATCTGTTTGCCCGATGTGCCACAAGACGTGTTGGCCAAATACCCCGGCATCTTGGCTGGCATTCAAGGCTTGGAAGAACAGGGCTTTCCGGTGCTGGTGAAAGACGCGTCACTGGGCGGCACTTACCCCGTGATGTGCGTCACCTTGATGAACCCACGCACAGGCGGTGTGTTTGCATCGTTCGGCGCGCACCCCTGCTTTGAAGTGGCGCTGGAGCGCAGCCTCACGGAATTGCTGCAAGGCCGCAGTTTTGAAGGTCTGAACGACTTGCCCCCACCCACGTTCGAGAGCAACGCGGTGACCGAGCCCAACAACTTTGTGGAGCACTTCATCGATTCCAGCGGCATCGTGTCGTGGCGTTTTTTCAGTGCCAAGGCAGATCACGCATTTGTGGAATGGGATTTTTCTGGTCAAGGTGAAAACGCCAATACCGAGGAAGCCGCCACCTTGTTTGGCATTCTCGAAGACATGGGCAAAGAGGTCTACACCGCGGTGTATGACCAACTGGGCGCCATCGCCTGCCGCATTTTGGTACCGGGCTATTCGGAGGTTTACCCCATCGAAGATTTGATCTGGGACAACACCAACAAGGCGCTGTTATTTCGCGCCGATGTTCTGAACTTGCATCGCCTGGACGATGCCAGCTTGTCGGCCCTGCTCGATCGCTTGGAAAACAACGAGCTGGATGAGTATTTGGACATTGCCACCTTGATCGGCATCGAGTTTGATGAGAACACGGACTGGGGCCAGCTGACCGTGCTCGAGTTGAAGCTCTTGATTCATCTGGCCTTGCAGCAGTTTGAAGAGGCGCAAGAGCTGGTGGGCGCCTTCCTCCAGTACAACGACAACACGGTAGCGCGCAAATTGTTTTACCAAGCCTTGAACGTGGTGCTAGAAGTGATGCTGGATGACGACTTAGCACTGGAAGACTACGCAACCAACTTCCGCCGGATGTTTGGCAATGCGCGGATGGACGCGGTCATGGGATCGGTCGATGGCAGCGTGCGCTTCTACGGACTGACCCCCACGAGCATGAAGCTAGAAGGGCTTGACAGACACCACCGTCTGATCGACAGCTACAAAAAACTGCATACGGCGCGTGCCACAAAGGGCGAAGCCTAAAATCAGGCTTCACCCTTTTGACATATGGCCATTCCCCAGCACTTCATCCAAGAACTCCTCGCCCGTGTCGACGTGGTCGAGGTGGTGGGCCGCTATGTACAGCTCAAAAAGGGGGGCGCCAACTTCATGGGGCTGTGCCCGTTTCACGGCGAAAAGTCGCCCTCGTTCTCAGTCAGCCCCGCCAAGCAGTTTTTTCATTGCTTTGGTTGCGGTAAAAACGGCAATGCGATTGGCTTCTTGATGGAGCACGCGGGCATGACCTTCGTGGAAGCGGTGAAGGACTTGGCGCAAAACGTCGGCATGCAAGTGCCAGAAGACGACGCCTCGCCCCAAGACCGCGAGCGTGCGGCACAGCAACGCCAAAAGCAAGCCACGCTCACCGACGTGTTGGAAAAAGCTGGCGAATCGTTCCGCAAGCATTTGCGCAACTCGTCCAAGGCCATTGCGTATTTCAAGGGCCGAGGCCTGAGCGGTGAAATTGCCAAACAGTTTGGCCTCGGCTACGCGCCCGAAGGTTGGCGCAACTTGGCCAGCGTATTCCCTGACTACCAAGACCCCTTGCTCGCCGAGAGTGGTTTGGTCATCGTCAACCAAGAAGACGGCGAAGAAGAAAAACGCTACGACCGCTTCCGCGACCGTGTGATGTTCCCCATCCGCAACGTCAAGGGCGAATGCATTGGCTTTGGTGGCCGCGTGCTGTTTGAAGGTACGCCCAAATACTTGAACTCGCCTGAGACCCCCGTGTTCAGCAAGGGCCGCGAGTTGTATGGTTTGTTTGAAGCACGCAACGCCTTGCGCGACGCCGGCTATGTGCTGGTGACCGAAGGCTATATGGACGTGGTGGCCTTGGCTCAGCTGGGCTTTCCCAACGCGGTGGCCACACTGGGCACGGCGTGTACGACCGACCATGTGCAAAAGCTGTTTCGCTTCACAGACAACGTGGTGTTCAGCTTTGACGGCGACAGCGCAGGCCGACGCGCCGCACGCAAAGCACTAGAAGGCGCTCTTGCGTATGCCACCGATGTGCGCAGTGTGAAGTTTTTGTTCCTGCCGCAAGAGCACGACCCCGACAGCTACATCCGCGAGTTTGGCAAAGAAGCCTTTGCCCACTGCGTGACCGAAGCCATGCCACTGAGCCGCTTTTTGATTGAAGTGGCGCGCGAGGGCTGCGACTTACACACGGCGGAAGGTCGCGCCCACATGGCCAGCAACGCCAAGCCCATGTGGATGGCCTTGCCCGATGGCGCTCTCAAACGCCAGATGCTCAGCGAAATTGCCGAGCTGGCCGAATTAGGCAACCACGAGTTGCAAGACTTGTGGATGCCCGTGCCCGCAGCCGCTGCACCTGCACGCTCGGGGGAGTTCAAAAAGTCATCGAAATTCAAACCCCGTGAGCAGCGCCCGCCGCAAAACTGGAAGCGCGGCACCCGGCTCATTCCGCAAGGCCGCGCTGACCATGCGGCCCGCGTGCTGCTCTCGCACATGGAACTGTGGGAAGACCTGTCCACCGAGGACCACAACCTCTTGTGCGAACTGGCGCCGCCCCATGGCCCCTTGTTTGTGTGGCTAGACCACCAACACCACGAACACGGCAACCAACCTTGGGGTGCGCTGCGGGAAGGTTTGCGCGACCATGAGTCTGAAGACATGGCCTTGCGCGTCATGGCCTCTTCTTTCAAGCCCTTGCTCGACGACGAGGGCAAACCCATGCCAGACGCGCTCTCCCCGGCGGCACTGCAAAAGGAAGCGGGTTTGGAGTTGCGCGGCATCTTGAACAAAATTTTGTTTGAAAGCCTGGACGCACAAATGAAAGAAGCCATCGCCGAGGCCAGCGCAGACCCCACCGCCATGCAGCGCTACAAAGCCCTGTTTGAGCGCCGCCGCCAGCTTGGGCTGATTCCTCAAAAACTCGTCGAAAGCCAAGACTGACGCGCCTGCGGCTCATAGTTGGCCGCCGTTTTGGGTATAATCCACGCTTAGCAAGTGCGACAGCAGCACCTCCGGGCCCGGCCAACCGTGACACAAGCGCACGACTCGCCACTTCACCGCAAGGACTGCATTCCAAATGTTCGCCCAATCCGCTTGCTTCTAGAAGTTCACCACTTCATCCCCACTTACTCATCCTGCGCCGGTTTTTTGTGGCGCTATGTATCCGTTTCTTTGATGTCTAGGAGTTTTCATGCCTGTTGACCGCAAGTCCAAGAAGCCTGCCCCTGTGGTGGCCAAAACTGCAGCCAAGCCTGCCGTCAAAGCCGCTGCCAAAGCAGTTACCAAGCCAACCACAAAGTCCGCTGCAAAACCCGCTGCGAAACCAGCAGCCAAGCCCGTCACGAAAGCCAAGTCAGTGCCCGCATCGAAAACCAAAACCGTCACCAAAGCCGTCGCTGAGGACACCAAGAAAAAAGCATCGGCCGTTGAAGCCCATGCGCCAAAAGCTGCTGCCAAAAAAGCCCCAGCTAAAAAAACCACCAAAGCCAAGGGCAAAAAAGCCGGTGGCGATGACGAAGACATGAGTGACATTGAAGCTGACCTCGTGGGCGAAGAGCCCGTGGTCGAAGCCGGTGCAGAAAAGGTCAAGCCCCTGCGCATGAAGATCAGCAAGGCCAAAGAGCGCGCCTTGATGAAAGAATTTGGTTTGGACGAAACCGTGCTGTCTGAAGAAGACATGCAAAAGCGTCGCTCACGCCTGAAAACCTTGATCAAACTCGGTAAGACACGTGGCTACCTGACGCACGGCGAAATCTCTGACCACTTGCCCGACAAGCTGGTCGATGCCGAAACCCTCGAAGTCGTGATCAGCATGTTGAACGACATGGGCGTGGCCGTTTACGAACACACACCTGATGCAGAAACCCTGCTGCTCAACAACAACACACCCACTGCGGCCACCGAAGAAGAAGCCGAAGAAGAGGCCGAAGCTGCGTTGTCCACCGTGGACAGCGAATTTGGCCGCACCACCGACCCCGTGCGCATGTACATGCGCGAAATGGGCACCGTTGAGTTGCTGACCCGCGAAGGCGAAATTGAAATTGCCAAGCGCATCGAAGGCGGCTTGATGGACATGATGGCGGCGATCAGCGGCTCACCTGCGACCATCGCGGCCGTGTTGGCGATGGCCGAAGACATTCGTGAAAATAAAGTCGTCATCTCCACCATCGTGGACGGTTTCAACAACCTCAACGAAGCCGATGACTATGTGGCCGAAGAAGACTTCGACGAATTCGACGAAGAAGACGACGATGACGGCAAAGGCGGCTCGAAGGCGCTGACCAAGAAACTGGAAGAGTTGAAAAACGCAGCCTTGGAACGTTTTGACCGCATGATTGTGTTGTTTGAAAAACTGCGCAAAACCTATGACAAAGAGGGCTACGGCACCCCTGCCTACGTGAAAGCACAAACGGCATTGACCACCGAGTTGATGGGCATTCGCTTCACGGCCAAAACCATCGAAAAACTGTGCGAATCTGTGCGCGGTCAAGTCGATGCGGTGCGTAAGAACGAACGCGAACTGCGCCGCATCATCGTGGACAAATGCGGCATGCCGCAAGCCACGTTCATCAAAGACTTCCCACCGAACTTGCTCAACCTCAAATGGGTTGAAAAGCAAGCTGCTGCAGGCAAGCCTTGGTCCACCACCATGGGCCGCTTCATCCCGCCCGTGCAAGATTTACAACAAAAGCTGATGGACTTGCAGTCTCGCGTGGTGGTGCCGTTGGAGCAACTCAAAGACATCAACAAACGCATGAACGCCGGCGAGCGCAGCTCACGTGGTGCCAAGAAAGAAATGATCGAAGCCAACTTGCGCTTGGTCATTTCAATTGCCAAAAAATACACCAACCGCGGCTTGCAGTTCCTCGACTTGATCCAAGAAGGCAACATCGGTTTGATGAAGGCCGTGGACAAGTTTGAATACCGTCGCGGCTACAAATTCTCGACCTACGCCACTTGGTGGATTCGTCAAGCGATCACGCGCTCCATCGCCGATCAAGCGCGCACCATTCGTATTCCTGTGCACATGATCGAGACCATCAACAAGATGAACCGCATCAGCCGCCAACACTTGCAAGAGTTTGGTTTCGAGCCCGATGCCAGCGTGTTGGCTGAGAAGATGGAAATTCCAGAAGACAAAATCCGCAAGATCATGAAGATCGCCAAAGAGCCAATCTCGATGGAAACACCGATCGGCGACGATGACGACAGCCACTTGGGCGACTTCATCGAAGACAGCGTCAACACCGCGCCTATCGAAGCCGCCATGCAAGCGGGTTTGCGCGATGTGGTGAAAGACATCTTGGATGGCCTGACCCCACGCGAAGCCAAAGTGCTGCGCATGCGCTTTGGTATCGAAATGGCCAGCGACCACACCTTGGAAGAAGTGGGCAAACAGTTTGACGTCACGCGCGAGCGCATCCGTCAAATCGAAGCCAAGGCTTTGCGCAAGTTGAAGCACCCCAGCCGCAGCGACAAACTGCGCAGCTTCATCGACACGATGTAATTCACGCATCTGCCCTGTTTTTGCCGGGCAACAAAAAACCCGCCAGTGATCACTGGCGGGTTTTTTTCTGCCAACTGGTCATCAGCACCAACCCAAACGAAGTTTGGACATCGACGACTTACTGCTCAAACGTGGCGTGCAACGCCAATTTGCAGCCACCTTGAGCAGCTTTGCAGGCGTCGCCGCCTTTGTCACAGGTACGGCGCGTTTGGCCACCCTACCCGGCTTGCTGCGCCAAGGCTTGCTGCGTGGTTTGGCCGATGCACCGGTGCCGTTTGAAACACCCGAGAGGCCGTGCCGCGTAATGTCTGGGCCGAGTCGTGGGAAAGCTTGCACCAAGGTGCTTAAGCAAACTCTTCAGTATCTACCTCAGACGCATTCAGCGCGTTGTAGCGCGG
>CANCGU010000079.1 GCA_947377705.1 Comamonadaceae bacterium | reverse complement strand
AACATGCAAAACAAGCTCATCAAACCCACCTCGTTGCAGGTGTGGCGCATTCCCAGCCATGCGTCGCAAGATTTGGCCAAATTGGCCGAGCGCAGCATGCAGTTGCAAGCGACGGTGCAAGAAGGTGTGGTGATGATGAGCAACGGCAGCACCACCGTCGACATTGAGTGCGAGCGCTGGAAATAAAGCCTAGTCAGCCGCCTGCGCGCCGCCCACATCCACCGAGGCGTTGGCTGCCGCACGCTCTGCGTACTTGTTAAATCGCCAAGAAGTGCCGATCATCGTGATGCGTCGCCAAGTGCCGCGCTTCTCAGCCGGTGACATTTCCGGCCAGTACTGCACTTCTTCAAACGTTCGGCCACAGCCTTTGCACTCTTCATCGCCTTGACTCGTTGAACAAATGGCAATGCAAGGTGCATCGGGCGTGGTGCGGTACCAAGCCAGCCAAGCGTCATAAGCTTTTTTTGGGAACCCCTTTTCGGCCGCCACGTCCTCGTGGTAATAAATCATCAACGCGTAGACCTCGGCCAAAGCACGAATCTCGGGCGCGAGCGTGACCCCATCGGGTGACGGCTTTTGTTCGCGCCAGTAATTAATGGCCGCTTCAATGTCGGTGATGTGAATGCCAGCCATCGCGTTAGAGTCTGTTGCCTAAAAAGCAGGGTGAAAGTCGGGGTGTGGATGATAGCGGCAATGCTATGCTGATCATGCAATGAAACTACTTTTAACTTGGGTACTCCATGCCACGGCCTTGATGGCCTTGGCACATCTTTACAGCGGCGTCGAAGTCACCGGCTTTGGTGCGGCCATGGCAGCCGCCTTGGTCATCGGTATTTTTAACCTCATCGTGCGTCCTGCCTTGGTGGTGCTGACACTGCCCGTGACGTTTTTCACGCTGGGTCTGTTTTTGTTTGTCATCAACGCCTTCATGTTCTGGGCCGCTGCTGGCTTGCTAGAGGGCTTTTGGGTACGCGGCTTTGGTTCGGCGCTGCTAGGCTCGCTGATTTACTCCGCGTTTGGCGTGCTAATTGATGCCGCGCTCGAGCGCTTGTTCCCGCCGCAACCGCTCTAACTCACGCAAACGGGCGTCGATGATGGACGCCTCCATGTGCCCCCCGCGGTCCAACTTGCTCTCACTCGCCATCTGGTGTGCCAACTGCTGGGCCGCTTTGAAGCGGTCTACGGCGGCGCCATAGTCCAGCTCCATGGCGCGCGCTTCCGCTTGGGCACGAATGGCACGCAAGCTGTCGCCCTGCAACTCATAGGCGGAGGCTTGCAGCAGCCATGCCGAAGCGTCGCGCGGGTGTTGGCTCAACCACAACGACAACTCACTTGCGGCCAATTTTCCTTGCGTCGGTTTTTGCGTGGCTATGCGACTGCGCGCCAGTTGCATGCGCGTTGCACGGTCCTGGCTCGCTAACAAGACCACCTTGGGCGTCAGCAACACCACGGCCTGCGCGGCATCCCCAGCAGTCAGTGCCAGCTCGGCCGCAAGCAAACGCACCGCACGCAAGGCGCTGAGCTCGAGACCCGCCAAACTTTGCAAGCGCGTCAAATGCTGACGTGCCGCACCAAAATTACGCTGCACCATCTCAGCCAGGGTCGCGCCATACAACACCCCCGCCTGTTTGGCAGGGTTCGCCAATGCCAACGTGGTGGCATTGGCCTGTCCGGCGAGGGTGCGCAACACATCCACGCCGGGCTTTGCCAACACTTGGGCCCGAGCAGACATCATGGCATGTGTGGGCGTTGTCGCCACGGCCGCTCGCGTCGGCAGCAGTTGCTGACGTGCTTGAGCATCGGCAATGCGCTCGGTGGTCATGGGGTGACTGCGCAAGTAGGGGAACGAGCCGTTGTCATTCAACCGTGCTGCTTGTTGCAGCTTCTCAAACATGGTGACAAACCCTTGGGCTTCGTAGCCCGCGTCCGTCATCACGCCATAGCCGACGCGGTCGGCCTCGCGCTCCATGTCTCGCGAAAAATTAAGTTGGCTCTGCATCGCAGCGGCCTGACCACCCACCATCATGGCATTCGCCGCACTCATGCTGCTGGCGTTTGCGGTGCGACTGGCGGCCAACATTCCCAAAATCATCGCGCCCATCACCATCGGACCTTGCTTGCCTTGCTGTGAAATCATGCGCGCAATGTGGCGCTGCGTGACGTGGCTCAACTCATGCGCCAACACCGAGGCCAATTCGTCAGCGCTGCTGACGGCCGAGATCAACCCCAAATGCACGCCCAGGTAACCACCCGGCAACGCAAAAGCGTTGATGCTGCGGTCACGAATCAACGCGACCTCCCAGGCAAACTGCTGCTCTAGCTCTGGCGTTAACTCACCGCGTTGACGCGCCGCGACCAGCAAAGGCTGCCAAATCGACTGCAAATAATCGCCCAGCACAGGGTCGTCTAGGTAGTCGGGATCACGGTAAATTTCGCGGGCAATGCTCTCGCCCAAACGTCGCTCAACGCCCAGCGGTACGTCAGCGCCATCGCCTAAATTAGGTAAGCGGTTGTGATTCAGTTGTGCCTGCGCAGGGGCCATCGGCAACAACATGGCGGCGCACACCCCCAACGCGCCGACACGGCGCAACAGGTGAGGTGGTAGCAGAAAAGAAAACATGTGTGCCATGGATCGTATGATGCGGCTTTCATGTTAACCCGTTGTAAATTTCAGCATGTTCACACTCACACACTTTGACGCACAAGGCCAAGCCCATATGGTGGATGTGGCCGACAAAGCCCACACCAAACGCGTGGGCGTGGCCACAGGTCGCATTGTCATGTTGCCCGCCACGCTGGCCTTGATTCAAAGTGGCACCGCCAAGAAGGGTGATGTGTTGGGCATTGCCCGCATCGCAGGCATTCAGGCCGCAAAAAAAACCAGCGACTTGATTCCCTTGTGTCACCCACTCGCGCTCACACGCGTGGCCGTGGCGTTTGCGATGGACGAAGCAACGCACAGCGTGCAGTGCACAGCCACGGTGGAGACGGTCGGTCAAACCGGTGTGGAAATGGAAGCACTAACGGCCGTACAAGTGGCCTTACTCACCATCTATGACATGTGCAAAGCCGTTGACCGAGGCATGACCATCACCGATGTGCACCTGCTAGAGAAGCACGGCGGGAAGTCGGGCAGTTACGTGGCGGCCTGATCAGCGGCCTCTTCGGCCTGCTGCATTTGCCAGAGCTTCAAATACTTGTAGTAGCTGGTCTCGGCATTTGAAATCGAGAGCGCCAAGCCGTGAGCGCCATCTAAAAAACCACGGCGAATGACGTAGGTGCGAAAGAAGGCCCACGCACCGTGACCCAAGGCCCCGGCCACCGAAGAACGCTTGCCGCGCGCATAGGCTTGCTTGGCAGAGGCGCTGGAATACGCATCGACCTTAGACAGCACTTGTGAAAAATTGAGGTAGCTGTAATGCAGCAAATGATGGCGCAAGGGCAACACAGGTGTTTGCGTCACGACTCTCTCGTGCACAAGGTCGTCTGAAAACTTAGCCGTGCCGCGCTTGAACAAACGCAACACATGGTCTGGCTGCCAACCCGCGTGATGAATGAACTTGCCGCAATACGACGACAAGCGCGGCAGCTTGTAGGCCACATCCAACGCGCCCGTTTGCAACACCTGCTTGATTTCTGCAGCCAGCGCGGGCGTGACGCGTTCGTCGGCGTCAATCGACAGCACCCAATCACAGGTGGCCAGATTTAAGGCTCGGTTTTTCTGCGGGCCAAAACCCGGCCAGTCTGCAGGCTGTGCCACTTTGGCACCATGCTGCTGCGCGATGGCCACGGTGGCGTCGGTGCTTTGGCTGTCCACCACAATGATTTCATCGACCAAGCCGTGCATGGACTGCAAACAATCGTGCAAGTTGTGCGCTTCGTTGCGTGTGATGACGATGGCCGAGAGGGTGGAGTGAGGGTGGGTCATGTTGCAGATGAGTTTAGCGTGGCGTGTTTTGCTTCACATCTTCCAAGCGCTGTGCCAACGCTTGCGCATGGTCATCTTCGCCCAAGAATTTGCCGCTGTCGATGGCGCGCTGTACCACACGCGCTTCGGGGGAGTAGTGCATCAGACGCAGCGCTTGTGGGTACAGGTCAGCCGCGTTGTCTGCGGTGACCGTTTGCGTGGTCAGCTCGGCAAAATCCGCTTGGTTTTTGAACAGCCACGATTGCTTGGCATGGTGCAGCGGGTTGTCGCGGTAGGCCGCATCACGCGAGGTCGCTTGTCGGTAAATTTGGCCCACGCGGTTGAAGTCCCACGCGGCGTACAAGCAGCCGATGAACAGCAAGGCCGCAACCAGCATAGGACCTTCTTGGGCTTCTTCTTGGATATCTGGTTGACCTTGCACTGACGGCGTGGCCCACAACAGGCCGATGGCTAAACCCAAAATCATTTGGAATGGTCCATACCAAAGTGGGTATTCCAATAGGCTGTGCAAACCCAGTACCAACAACCAACCCCAAGCCATCACACGCCATGCATGGGGCTCACGCCAAGGGGCGCGACGCAGCACCCAGACGGTCACGACAGCCATCACGGCCAACGCAAATGGAATGCCCAGCTCTAGGGCCAAGTGCAACGGGAAGTCGTGCGCGTTATCCAACATGTCGCAAAAGCGCATGCTGTTGTAGCCCGTCATGAAGTGTGCGTAATCGGTTTCACCCCAGCCCCAACCCAACCATGGGTGTTGCGCAATCAGTGCCAACACATTGGTCCACAACACACGACGGCCTCCGCAGGTCGCGTAGTCTTGGGTTTGGCCGGCCACACGCAAGATCATGCTTGCGCCCCACTCGCCCGTGGTTTGCAAGGCCAACCACGGCATGAGCACAGACCAAACCGCCACCAACACGGGCGCAGCCAAGGCGAGTAGCACCAAACCTTTGCCACATGTCGCACCGTGTTGATGAAGCGCACGCCAGCCCCAGGCGGCCATCAACACGCCCACGAGCGCCCATTGCATCGCGCCCGTGCGCGACACCGAACTGGCCGCACCTGCGGCCAACACGTTGAGCAACACAAGCACCCATGCCCACCCACCGCGCGACAAGCGTTGCGTCTTTGCATGTGCCACCACCCAACCGAACAAAGCCACCAAGCCCAAGCTGGTGAGCGAAGCAAATTGGTTGCGCTGGCGCAAGTTGGCAAAAGCATCGCCCTTCAAGGGTTGATTTACCCAGGGCGACAGCTCGCGCGCCAAACCCAAGTACTGCAGCACGCCCAACACGGCACTGATGACCGCCGCCGCCAACAAGCCCGTCACCAACCAACGCAACAGCGATTCATTCACCGCCGCACGGCGGCCGACCGCCGCCATCAGCCACACGCACATGAGCGAGGCCACAAGGCCCGCTGTCAAACCATGATCCACCACCTGCGGCGCCCACAGCAAGGATGCGGTCAACCACGCCAGCAACGTGCCACCCACAACGCCCTCTAAAACCGTCCAACGCGGTTGGACCAACGGCAACTCCACCACCGCCAACAACGCGCACGCGGCCATCATCCAACTCACCAACAAAGGGATAACGGCGGTCGATGGGCTGCTGGCAAATGGGTTGAGCCACGGCAAAGCAATGCACAAGACGAGGACGGCATTGCGCACCAGAAGGCTTTGGGCTGTCGGCGAATTCATGGCTGAGGCCGCCTTATTTGCAGTCGCTGGGCACGTATTTCTTATCTAACGCATCGGCAGGCACAGACACGCCCACGAAGGTCTCTGCGCCCTTGGCCATGCACTTCCATTGCACCACGCCGTCTATCGTCACGCTGGTAGCCGTCGGGGCTGGCAAGGCCGCTTCTGTAACGCCACTCTTGGTATAGGGCACCAACAGTAAGCTGCCAGCGCCCGCAGCCGTTGTGGTCGTGATGGTGATCACGCCCGTGTTGGATGCGATGTCAATGGTGCTGATGTTCTTGGTGGCCCCAGACCATGTGTAACCCGTTTTGTAACCCGACGAAGCCGTCGCAATGTTGCCGCTGTTGAGCACATCCAGCACATTGGTCTTCGCGGTGGACGCCAGGCCAAGGCCTTCGCTCACACGCGCACGCACCATGTAGTCTTGGTAAGCGGGCAAAGCCACCGAAGCCAGCACACCGATGATGGCGACCACGATCATGAGTTCAATCAAGGTGAAGCCGCGTTGCAGGGGGTGTTTCATCGCAAGTCCTTTGAAAGTTGGGCGTGAATTCTAGGCAGCATCATTCTTGAAACGAAGGATGCATGGGTTCAAAAAAAAGCGAGCGGTGAAACACCGCTCGCTTTTGGCTTGGTCATTCCCGAAGGAGATTACTTCAACTGAGCCTTGAGCAATTTGCCCAATTCAGAGGGGTTGCGTGTGACGATGAAGCCGCACTCTTCCATGATGGCGAGCTTGGCATCAGCCGTGTCAGCACCACCAGAGATCAAGGCACCAGCATGGCCCATGCGCTTGCCGGGAGGCGCAGTCACACCCGCGATGAAGCCAACGATGGGCTTCTTCATGTTGGCCTTGCACCACTGTGCAGCTTCGGCTTCGTCTGGACCACCGATTTCACCGATCATGATGACGGCGTCTGTGTCTGGATCGTCGTTGAACGCTTTCATCACGTCGATGTGCTTCAAACCGTTGATGGGGTCACCACCGATACCGACGGCGCTGGATTGGCCCAAGCCCACTTCGGTCAACATCGCCACGGCTTCGTAAGTCAATGTGCCAGAACGTGACACAACGCCAATGCGGCCTTTGCGGTGGATGTGACCGGGCATGATGCCGATCTTGATTTCGTCAGGCGTGATGAGGCCAGGGCAGTTAGGGCCGAGCAACAAGGTTTTCTTGCCGCCAGCAGCTTCTTTGGCTTTCATCTTGTTACGGACTTCAAGCATGTCACGGACTGGGATGCCTTCGGTGATACAGATGGCCAAGTCGAGGTCGGCTTCCACAGCTTCCCAGATGGCCGCGGCTGCGCCTGCGGGTGGCACGTAAATCACAGACACGGTAGCGCCTGTGTTTTGAGCGGCTTCTTTGACAGAGGCAAAGATTGGCACGTCAAAAATCTTTTCGCCGGCTTTCTTGGGGTTCACACCCGCGACGAAACAGTTTTTACCATTGGCGTACTCGATGCACTTTTCAGTGTGGAACTGACCGGTTTTGCCGGTGATACCTTGGGTGATGACCTTGGTGTTTTTATTGATGTAGATGGACATGTGTTTTCCCTTACTTCACGGCAGCAACGATAGACGTTGCGGCTTCGGCCATGGTGTCGGCGGAGATGATGGGCAGACCTGATTCGGCCAACATTTTCTTGCCCAGCTCGTCGTTGGTGCCCTTCATGCGCACGACCAATGGCACGGACAAGTTCACAGCTTTACACGCTGTGATCACGCCGCTGGCGATGGTGTCGCACTTCATGATGCCGCCGAAGATGTTGACCAAAATGCCTTTGACATTTTTGTTGGCCAACATGATCTTGAACGCTTCTGTGACCTTCTCGGCTGTAGCGCCACCGCCCACGTCTAGGAAGTTGGCAGGCTCGCCGCCGAACAACTTGATGGTGTCCATGGTGGCCATGGCCAAGCCAGCGCCATTGACCAAGCAACCAATGTTGCCGTCCAAGGAGATGTAGGCCAAGTCGAATTTAGAAGCTTCCACTTCAGCAGGATCTTCTTCGTCCAAATCGCGGTAAGCCACGATTTCTGGGTGACGGAACAAAGCGTTGGCATCGAAGTTGAACTTCGCGTCCAAGGCCATCACGTTGCCTTTGCTGTCGCGGTTCAGTGGGTTGATTTCCACCAAAGATGCGTCCGTTTCCATGTAGCACTGGTACAGCTTCTTGAAGATGTCCACGGCTTGAGCGGTGGAGTCAGCAGGCATGCCAATGGCGTCTGCAATCTTCTTGGCTTGTGCATCGCCCAAACCCGTCAACGGGTCGATGAACTCGGTGATGATTTTTTCGGGGGTGCTGTGGGCCACTTCTTCAATGTCCATGCCGCCTTCGCTGGAAGCGATGAAAGCAATCTTTTGTGTGGCACGGTCAGTCACAACTGACACGTAATATTCTTTGTTGATGTCGGCGCCGTCTTCAATGTAGAGGCGACGCACTTTTTGACCTTCTGGGCCAGTTTGGTGGGTCTTGAGCTGCATGCCCAAAATCTCGCCAGAGATGCGCTTGACGTCTTCGATGGTCTTCGCCACTTTGACGCCGCCGCCTTTGCCGCGGCCACCCGCGTGAATTTGGGCTTTCACAACCCACACTGGGCCGCCCAACTTTTGCGCGGCTTCCACCGCTTCTTGTACCGTGAACGCGGGGATACCGCGTGGCACTGGCACACCAAATTGACGCAAGATTTCCTTGCCTTGGTACTCGTGAATCTTCATGAGATCTCTCTTAGTAATCGGTGGATTTGTAACGTTCTGTGCATTGAACAACCCCAAAGAGCCGCTTCGCACAAAGCCTCAAGACTGTATCATGCTGCATCGCGTCAAACTTTTAATTGGCTTACAAGAGCCTAGCGACGCTTCACTTTCTTGTACTTTTTGGCGACATCCATGTCTAAAGTCTTCATCGACGGCGAAGCCGGCACCACAGGTCTACAAATACGCGAACGTTTGGCGCTCATGCCCGCTGTGCAAGTGGTCAGCATTGACCCCGCCAAACGCAAAGACCCCGAAGCCAAGCGCGAGCTGATGGCTGGCGTGGACATGGTCATCCTGTGCCTGCACGATGACCACGCCCGTGAGTCAGTTGCCATGATTGACAGCCTGAGTGGCAAGAAACCGAAAATCATCGACGCCTCCACCGCGCACCGCGTGGCGCCCGGCTGGGTCTATGGCTTCCCAGAACTGGCCGCTGGCCAGCGCGAAGCTGTGGCGAACGCCCAGCGCGTGGCCAACCCCGGCTGCTACGCCACGGGCGCGATTGCTTTGTTGCGTCCCTTGATTGATGCGGGCTTGGTGCCTGCCGACTTCCCTGTGGCCCTGCCTTCGGTCAGCGGCTACTCGGGCGGCGGCCGCGCCATGATTGAAGACTACGAAGCGGGCAAAGCGCCGCTGTTTGAAGCCTATGCCTTGGGCCTGGAGCACAAACACATCCCCGAAATCATGGCTTATACGGGCCTCACACGTCGGCCTTTGTTTGTGCCCTCGGTGAGCAACTTCCGCCAAGGCATGTTGGTGCAACTGCCCATTCACTTGGACATGCTGCCCGGCAAACCCAAAGCGGCTGACTTGCATGACGCTTTGGCCAAACATTACGGCCAAAGCACAGACGGCTGGGTGAGCGTGCAACCCGCCACTGACAACGGCAAGCTAGACGCCACCGCGTTGAACGACACCAACCAACTAGAAATTCGCGTCTTCGCGAATGAAACCCATCGCCATGCGGTGCTGATCGCCCGTTTGGACAACTTGGGCAAGGGTGCTAGCGGCGCTGCGGTGCAAAACTTGCAGTTGATGTTGGGGGTTTAACGGTTCACTCTGCAAGGGCGTCAGCGCTGCGTGCATATGCGCATGGCTCATACTCGCTGCGCTCGCCAAATCGCCAAACGCATACGCCCACATCGCTGACTTTGTGTGGGCTAGAAATCTTCTGCGCCAGCCACTACTTTGCGAACTACGTCTGGCGCAAAGCCACGCGCTACTAAAAATCGTACTTGCTTGACCCGCGCGGCTTGATCAACCGGCGGTTCGCCGAATTTCTTTCGCCAGACTTCGCGGGCTCGCTCTAGCTCGGTGCTGCGCATCGTTTGCACAGCGTCGGCGATGGCCTCGACAGGCAATCCCTTGGCTTGCAATTCTTGACGCACCCGGGATGCACCGAGCTTGCGAGAACGACTATTCACAACTGACTCCACCACGCGCTGCTCGTTGATGAAGTCTTTGGCCTGCAAAAAATCCAGCGCGGCGGCCAGTTCGCCCGGCGTTTCTTCAAACGGTTTGAGCTTGCGCTCTAGCTCAAAGCGCGAGTGCTCGCGTTGCGACAGCAAGCGCAAGGCTCGGCCTTTGAGCGAGAGTTGAAACCCGTTGGCCCTTTTCGCCTTGGCACCTTGAGTGCCAGGGGTTTCATCTTCGTTTGAATCGACGTGGTGGGTCACAAGGCTGGCTTTTTGGTTAGCGCTTTTCTAGCGAGCGTTAAGCCACCACGCCATCGGCATCTGCGTCAGCAGCGCCTTTGGCTTCTTTGGCAGCCTTGGCGGCCTTGGGCGATTTTTCTTCTTTAGCAGCAGGCGCGTCCACGCCACCGGCCAACAATGGAATACCCAAAGATTCGCGCACTTTGTTTTCGATCTCGAAAGCCAAGGCTTCGTTCTCACGCAAAAACTCGCGGGCGTTGTCGCGGCCTTGGCCGATTTTTTCGCCTTGGTAGGCATACCAGGCGCCCGACTTTTCGATGACCTTGGCGTTCACGCCCATGTCAATGATTTCGCCTTGACGGCTGATGCCTTCGCCAAACAAGATGTCGAACTCAGCCGTCTTGAAGGGCGGCGCCACTTTGTTTTTCACCACTTTGACTTTGGTCTCATTACCCACCGCTTCGTCGCCACGCTTGATGGTGCCGGTGCGGCGAATGTCCAAACGC
>CANCGU010000078.1 GCA_947377705.1 Comamonadaceae bacterium | reverse complement strand
AAAGGTGTGATGCCGCGCAGCCTTGAAGAAATGGGTGCGCAAATTATTCTGGGCAACACCTTCCACCTGTGGATGCGTCCCGGCTTGGACGTGATGCAAAGCTTTGGCGGCCTGCACGACTTTGAGCGTTGGAACAAACCCATCCTCACTGACAGCGGTGGTTTTCAAGTGTGGTCGCTGGGCGCCATGCGCAAAATCACCGAGGAAGGCGTGACGTTTGCATCGCCTGTGAACGGCGACAAGCTGTTCATGTCACCCGAAGTGAGCATGCAAATTCAAACCACGCTCAACAGCGACATCGTGATGCAGCTCGACGAGTGCACACCCTACGAAACCAAAGGCCACCTCACCACCGAAGCCGAGGCCCGCAAGAGCATGGAGATGAGCCGCCGCTGGGCCGTGCGCAGCAAAGACGAGTTTGCGCGCTTAGAAAACCCCAATGCCTTGTTTGGCATCGTGCAAGGCGGCATGTTCACCCACCTGCGTCAAGAGTCGCTGGACGCGCTGGTGGAGATGAACTTTCCCGGCTACGCGATTGGTGGCGTGAGCGTGGGCGAACCAAAACCGCAAATGCTAGAAATCATGGCGCACACGCCCCACCGCTTGCCCGAACATAAGCCGCGCTACCTGATGGGCGTGGGCACACCCGAAGACTTGGTGCAAGGCGTGGCCGATGGCGTGGACATGTTTGACTGCGTCATGCCCACACGCAATGCACGCAACGGCACCATCTTCACCCGCTATGGCGACCTGAAGCTGCGCAACGCTCGCCACAAGGCCGATCACGGCCCACTCGACAGCACCTGCACCTGCTACACCTGCGCGGGCCACACACGCCCAGACGGCAGCACCAGTGGCGGCTTTAGCCGTGCGTACTTGCACCACCTCGACCGCTGCGGCGAAATGCTCGGCCCCATGCTCACCACCGTGCACAACCTGCATTACTACCTCAACCTCATGCGCGAAGTGCGCGAATCTTTAGAGGCTGGGCAGTTCGGCGCATTCCGCGCCAAGTTCAAAGAAGACCGCGCGCGGGGTTTAAGGCAAAAGAGAGGCGCTCAAGCCTCGGTGGTGAACACCGTCAACACGCCGGTGTAACCATGCAGCGCTTGGTGCGCAATTTCGCCACCCGCAAAGAAGCCCACCAAGGGCACATCGCCCAAGGCGCGGCGAACAATGTGCAGCTCGGCACTGGGGCCACCAAAGTGAGGGCCACCACGCCCCGCACAACTCACATAAATAGCGCCAGCCATACGACGCGCAGGATGCGGGCGCATGGTGGTGTCCGCGCTCAAGGTCCCCGCTAACTCAGCAGTCATGTCTTCTGGCTCTAGGGCTTCGCGCACTTCAGCACAAATGCGCGTCAAGTCAGCGCGTGCGGCGGCGGCGTTGCGCTGACAAAACGTCAGGCGCATCCCCACCTCCACAGGTTGCGCCACCGCCACGGCGTCACGCCCAGGATCGATGCCAATGATGTGGCGCACCAACACCGCATCGTCAAACTCCCCCGTGCGCTTGACAGAGGGGTCATGCTCTGCCGACAAACCCACCAGCGTGGTGCGCACTTTGGCAATGGCGGGTTGAGCATTCGCCAGACTGATTTGCAAGTCACGTTCCAACACGTCAAGTGCGGGCTCGTCATCCAGCGTCAACACCACATGGTTGTCAGCGCTGGTGATGGTGTGCACTTTGGCCACGGGCAAGCAGCCTTGCGTGACACGCGACACCATGGCCACGTCAGCATCAAACGCCACACCACTCAAACCGCCATGAAACACGCCCGTGGCTTTGCCTTGCCCCGCCATATTGCCGTCGCCGCTCAGCGCAAACTGCACCACATCGCTGCGACTGGCGGCCAAGCCACCAAACACATAGCCAGTGGCCGTACGCTGGGCTAACTCGGCAATCAACTCGGGGACATCCGGTGTTTTGGCATCAGCGTGCAAGAGTGCGGTGTGCGGCACAAACTGGCTGCCCGTCGTGCCCGCTTGCGCTAAGGGCGCTACGCCACTGAAGACGCGGTAGTGCTCAGGCGAGATGTCGCACAGCATCACGCTCAGTGCGGGTTCATCAAAGTACTCCACATTGTTGGCAGCAATGCCCACACCGACTGTGCCGGCCCAATCGGTCACGCCGGGCAACTCTGCGCTCAAGTGGGCCAAGATGGCTTGTGCCGCCTTGGCGTAATGGTCGGTGATATAGAGCAGCCCCAAGTGCGGGGCACTGGCGTAGTCGGGCAATGTCATGTGCGCACGCAATTGCGCGAGCACCAGCCCTGCAGCCATCTCCCACTGCGGATGGGTGGCGTGGCCATAGGGAAACAGTTTCATCGTTTCGTTTTCGTAGCGGGTTTGCGGGCTGCCGTTTTGCGGGCAGCAGGCTTGCGCGCAGCTGTTTTGCCCGTTGATTTTTGCGGCGCCGGTTGGGCTGCGTCTGTCGCCGCATGGGCTTGGGCGCGATGGGTCATGTCCGTCATGGCTTGCGCCGCGATGTGCTGAAACTGGTCCGTCAATGCACCCCACCAATGCGCAGGGTCGACGCCTGTGGCTTCTTCTTTTTTGCTGCGCGATTGACTGGCTTTGGGGGCTGCTTTTGCCTCCGCCTTGGGCGCGTCTTGCACGGGCTCAACAGGTGCCGCTTCTTGCGGTTTGACCTTGAGAGATTCGGCCAAATCATTGAAGCTCATGTTCATGCCTTTGAGGGTGGCCAGCGTCATACGCTGGACTTCTAAAGCTTGAATGGTTGCCCCCACGGCTTTGGCGTTTTGCTCCAGCCAAAACTGAACAGTTTTGAGCTCTTGAATACGCTTTTCCAGCTCCTCTGGATCTAGCGTTGGCGCCACCCATCCCGGGGCCGTGGCCGTGGCCGACGACGCGTTGCCAGGCGTTAGGTTTTTGAGGAAGTCAAAGCCCGGTACGAACTTTGTGAAATCAAAACCGGCGGGGTGAGTCATGGCTGTCTCCTGTTTAGGTTGTTTACACACATTAAACCAAAACAAAAGCCCCACCGATGTGCGATTTGCAACTCAGTGTTTGTGGTCGCCGTGGGGGTGGTCCATTTGTTTTGGCTGCTGCATCATGGGCATCTGCATCCCCACTTGCACTTTGAGCGCCACATTGGACTTCACACCTTTGGCATCTTGAAACGTCAAGGTCAGTGGCACCGCGGTGTCTTTGGCCAAAGGCGCTTTCAAATCCATCAACATCAGGTGATAGCCGCCGGGTTTGAGCTCGACGGCCTTACCTGCGGGCAAGTCAAGGCCGTTGGGCAAAGCGGCCATCTTCATCACGTCTTTTTCCATTTTCATTTCGTGAATCTCGGCCACGCCAGCCACGGGACTGCTCACGCCCACCAACTTGGTATCGTCTTTGGCTGTGATCTTCATGAACGCACCTGTAGCCTTTTGGCCTTGTACGGTGGCACGCGCCCATGCGTCGGTGACGGTGACGTTTTGGGCATAAGCGCTGACAACAAACACGCTACTGAGTACTGCGGCGATAAGGGGTTTAGAAAATTTCATATTGAACTCCTGAAGGGATTAATGGTGATGTTCGTGAATAGGTGCAGGCTGCACATCCAGCAAAGCGGCGGGCAACTTCATGCCGCGTGTCGATGTGCCAGGGGCGGGAATTTCTGACCAGTCATTTTGGCCGGTCTCACACGTCTGCAAAACTTTGATCCACAAAGGCCCCACTTGATCTGGCAAACGACCCATGAATGCGAATTCGTCAAACTGGTCATCAGGTAAAGCCGCCTGTTTGCTGTCGGCCGTCCAGCGCAGCTCCACCACATCTTCGGCCACGGTTTTGCCGTGGCTGTTGTAGGGGGTGGCGAGTTTGGCTTTACGCGTCGCAACAGTCCAACCAAACTTCGGTTGAGGCTTGGCGCCTTGAAAGCCTGCGGGTACTTGCACGATGAGGCCGTTAGTAGTCGAACCACTGCAACCATGGCCAACGCGCAGTGTGGCTTTGTAATATGTGCCTGCGATGGCTTTGGGTTCGGCCAACACGACATGTGCATTGACTGACTGCAAAGTAGCTATGACAACTAGGGTCATTGCGAATACAGAACGAACTTGATTATTCAATTGCTCACCTCATGATTAGAGAAAGGCTTGCATCAATCTTGGGCGCAAGCCTTGTTGGATTAGTCGAATTTAGCCTCTACGCCAACAAAAACGGATCGACCATCACCGGGATAGTAACGACGGCCATCGCCAGCCGTCGCTGGAGCTGTGTAGTTGGCGCTGATGTTTGTTGTCGCGGCATATTTTTTATCGCTCAAGTTACGCGCATCCAAGAACCACGACCATTTTTTATCAATCGCCTGTCCCGCCTTAAACCCCAAGAGGGCATAGCTGTCGTTGTACACCGTGTTGGCATAGTCCATTGGCGCGGTGCTAGGCACCCATTCAAACTTAGGTCCGATATAGGTGCTGGGTTTGCCGTTGACGTGCGCGCCAAAGCGGTACAACACTTCTCCGCGAACGATGACAGGAGGAAAGCCTGGTAATACGTTGTTACCAACTGAAGCGTTGTCCACGAATTTGAAATCACTGTACAAAAGTGCAATGCGCGTATCTACCTTCTTGTCGTACAGATGACTCAGGCCCAACTCAATACCTTGGTGCAAAGTCTTAGGCACGTTGGTCGTGGTTGACGTCGTGCAGGCAGCGTTAGAACACGAGGTGAGAAACTCATTTCTCAAATTCGCGCGATAGTAAGTAGCGTCCCAGCCGTACTGATGTTTATCGTACGTCGCTTCGCCGCGTGTCCCCACTTCGAATGTGGTGCCTGTTTGTGGTTTGAACGCAGTGGTCGAATTGCCTGCCGTACCAAACATAGGCGCTTCAAAGTTACGGCTCAGACTTGCAAACACTTGGTTTGAGTGCGTCAAGTCATGGGTCACACCCACACGTGGACTTAGTTGGCTGAACGAGTAGTCGTAATTGTTAGTTGCAAGAAGGGCATCGACCACCTTTCGATTGGCGCGGTCATATTGCAATGCGCCAGTCCAAGTCGTGCGCTCGGAAGACTTGTATTTATCTTCAATGAAAAAACTGTCGTTCTTCGATTGCTGATCGTAGTTAGATGTCGCCGGACCAGTCGCTGCGCCTTGGTTGTCGGTCGGTTTAGACGTGCCTTTTGTCGAGCCCACACTAGGTAAATACGCCACGCTGATTTGATGTTGGTCCAAAATGCGTGTTGCTTTCAGGTGCCCACCGATTGACTTTGCATTTTGTTCAATGATGCTATCGATGGGATGCCATAGGCTGTAATTCATTGCATAGGCAGCCAATTCATACATCGTATTGCCGTCGCGAACTGTTGTTTTATTGGCGATGCGTTGGGTGTCCACATCGCGGCGACGGTTGGCATCATTGCGATAAGGGTAAATCGCGCCCACCTCCTGACTGCTGGCAATAGAAGGATCCGTCTCCAATTCAGCCTTGGTCAAATAACCCGGAAGCTGCGTACGACTGCGCACGGCCGCCACATAAAAACGTGACTCAACATCTTTGCTCACCTTGACGCCAAAATTGCCCAAGATTTTTTGGTTTTCCATTTCAGTGTGATCGCGAAAGCCATCTTGTTGGGTTTGCGAACCGGCCACGTAGTAGTCCCACACATTCCCACTCGTCGCGTCCGCCTTACCGATGCCAGCAATGCTGCCGAAAACTTTGTTGTACCCAAAGCTACCCACCTCGGCTCGCGCCACACTGCCAGCGCTGGTATAGCCTGTAGGCGCAACAAAGTTAATTGCGCCACCCAAGGTAGTAGCGCCATAGGTGGTGGCATTGGGGCCGCGCAGCACTTCGACATAACGTGATGCGTTGGGGTCGACGGTTTGCATATCAAAGAAACCATCGGCGTAGTTGATCGGTACGCCGTCTTGCATCACCTTCGTGCCAAAGCTGTGATAGGTGCGGCTAAGCGCAGAACCACGAATGGAAATGCGCGCCTCTTCAGAGCCAAATCGGTCTTGAATGAACACGCCTGGAGCTAGTCCCAAACTGTCGCTCCAGGTCGATTGGCGGCCTTCACGCACTTGGTTCAAATCCACAATCGACGCGCCACCGGGAATGGTTTTGACGCTGTCCTTAGCACTCTCGATGGAACCCTGTGTGAGTGAGTCTGACTTGCCTGTGATCACAACAGTATTCAGAGGGTTTGCGGCTTGGCTTTGAGCCATGACCAAACCTGAGAACGCCATGGCCATGGCCATGGCCGCAGCGATCGGGATTGCTACAAATTTGCCGAGCTTCCGTTTGCTACCGTCGGCGTTGCGCGCCAGCAGAGCCAAGAAGTGAGATAGGCGGTCGGTCACTGAGCCGCCGCGTAGGCCTAGCTGTACCAGTGACAAGCCATCCATACCGACGCGCTCTAAGCGAAACAAGCCTTCGGTGATGCGCCAGACGGGACCGAATTCGCCCGCGTTGACCAAGGTGTGACCGCGCTTGATAGATTTAATTTTTTCCATGAAATTTTCCTGAAATCTCGATGGCTTTGATGCGCGCCGATTGGCGGCACACAGCCAACACATTGGGCAGTGACCAACGTCACATGCCCGCTTTAAAGATCAAAGGAAAAGTGCAGGCGGCCCACGCGAAGGAAGCGGGGGCGCTGTGAGGGCCGCAATGTGCGCTGCAGCGAGGGGCTGCATGGCATGGGCCAAGGGGGAAGGTTGCGTCAACGTGGTGTTAAGCGCGGGAGGTGGTGCAACGATAGACATGCACAGCGGGCAGTCCATGGTTTTGGCGGATGCACTGGCGTCATCATCACCCTGCACCACTAACTTCATACTGCCGGTGCTGGTACAGACCAAATCCATCCCCTGAGTGTTTACGAGGGGAGATGCAATGGCCACGCCGACAGACAACGCAAACCACACCAGCACGAGTCGGGTGAGTTGGATGGCATGGCGAAGCTGTTGCATGGCAGGAATTATGGCGCAAGTCAACAACCTATCCGAACGTACGGCTGTAGTCAGTCATTCGCCTAATTGTTGACATCTATCAATGATTTGCATGCCGCTTAGGCGCAAGATGAGGCTAACAAAAAGGAGCTCAGATGGACGCACAACACGCCAACGTTTTCAAGCAAAAGCTTGAAACTCAACGTGCCGACTTGTTGGCACAAATTGCACAGCAACGTGGCGGCAAAACCAGCCGCGTGGAAGTTGCCGCTGAGCACTTCGCACACAACGAGGACTCAGATGCGCAGGTCAATACCGCACGCGACTTGGAGTTCGCCATCAACGAACACGAAACCGCCGAGCTGGCCGCCATCGACGAAGCCTTGGCCCGCTTGAGCGCAGGCACCTATGGCCATTGCATCGACTGCGATGTCACGATTCCCGAAGCACGTCTGAACGCGGCGCCCGAAGCAGCACGCTGCATTGGCTGCCAAGAAAAAGCCGAACACAACCACCACTAAGAGAGAAAGAAAAACACATGACCACTTTTCACGCTGTTGTTTGGATGGACCACCAAGAAGCGCATGTGCTGATGTTTGACCGCGAGCATGTTGAGAGCCAACGCGTCAAGTCACGCACCCACCACAAACACCAAGGCAAGCCCACGGACACGGCACACCTGTATGCCGACATTGCCAAAGCCCTCGAAGGCACGCACGAAGTGTTGGTCACAGGCCCAGGCTTGGCACGCAACGAGTTCCGTGACTGGTGCAAACAACACCACGCCCATGTGAACATCGTCGACAGCGTGGCCAGCGACCACCCCACAGACGCACAAGTGGTGGCCATGGCGCGCCAATACTTCAAGAAGTTTGACAACTTAGGCGCTGACCCTGCACTCGTCAAATAAATTGATACGTTTTTAAACGCCGTAAGAACAAAAGCCCGCTGACGTGATGTCAACGGGCTTTTGTTTTTTGAAACGCGGGTGTTATGCGGCCAACGGCACCAACTCTTGCTCAATCGCGCCAAACACGCTTTGGCCGTCTTTGCCTTTGGCTTCGATGCGCACGGTGTCGGCAAACTTCATGTACTCAGTGGCGGCTTTGCCATCCAATGCGGTTTCCATGGCGCGCTTTTCAGCAATGCAGCTGTAACCCTTGGGCCATTCTGTTTTGCCGTTTTGCTCAAAGCCCGCATTGCTGACGGTGCCACTGCTCACCACCGAGCCAGCACGCAGTGCGCGCGTTTTGCTGGCACATGCCACGAGTTGACCAAAGTGATACGCCATGTCTGTGCCCGCATCGCACATGCCCACTTTGCGGCCATTCCAAGCCACTTGCACCGTGAGGTGCAAGCAGCCGTTGTCCCAGGCATCGCCCAGCTCATCCAGCGTGACGGCCACGGGACTGAAGGCGACAGCCGGTTGGCTTTGCAAGCCATGGGTCACATGGCGCAAGGTGATGTCGTTAGACAACATGACCAAGCGGATGCCTTCTAGGGCATCGTCAGGCGATGCGCCCATCGGCACATCGCCTGTGACGATGGCCATCTCGGCAGAAAAGTCAACGCCCAAGTTTTCGCTGGCGCACACCACGGCGTCATGCGCACCCAGCAACGGGTCGCTGGCGGCTTGATACACCAACAACTCGGGGTCGGCACCGCTCAACAAAGCCGTGTGACTGGGATAGGCCCAGCCCTTCACGCGCTGATAAGCGCGAGGCAGGGGCGCCATGCAAAGCGCGGGATCAAACGCAAAGGCATGACGCGCTTTGCCGTTGTTCAAGGTTTCATACAAATCTTGCAGTTGCGGGGCGATAAAGCCCCAATCATCCAGCGCTTGTTGCAGGCGGGAGGCAATGCCCGTCGCATAATGCGCGGTGCTCAAATCGCGCGACACGATCACCAGTTGTCCGTCGCGCGTACCGTCTTTGTATGTGGCTAATTTCATGCCACGATTCTATGAAAGAACGCGCGACTGCCATGCACGCCCAAGTCCTGCCAGCCAAACCCACCCATTTGCAGCGCAAACACGCGGTGCTGCTGGTGGCGGGGGTGTTGTTGCTGCACTTGTGGTTGCTCGCGGGCACGCCCTTGTGGCTCTCACCAGACGCCGGCAAACCATTGCACACGCAGGCCTTGATCACGCGACAAATTGAGGTCACAACACCACGCGCGCCTCAAGTGCCTAAACCACCTGTGCAGCAGCCCAAGGTTGCGCCAGCGCCGAACGCCGAAACACCAAACGAAGGGAGCGAAAGCACCAAGCCGCTGAAGTTTGACGACTTCGGCCATGACCTCATGGCCTCCGTCAGCCTACCCGCACGCAGTGCCAGCGGTGTGGACTTGCCCCCCTACAAACGCACAGGGACGGAGGGATCGACCGAGGTCACGGCGTTCAAAGCGCCAGACTCTGCTTTGCTCAAATACCAAGTGCAAGGTCAAGCCAAAGGCTTTAACTATTGGGCTTCTGCTGAGTTGCTGTGGGCTCAAAACGGCAAGGACTATGAAGCACGCCTAGAGGTCAGCGCCTTTTTGCTGGGTTCACGGGTGCAGGTCAGCAAAGGCACGCTGGGTGAAGACGGCCTCATGCCCACGCGCTTTGGCGACAAAACACGCAGCGAACTGGCCGCGCACTTTCAGCGTGACAAAGGCATCATCAGTTTCAGCGCCAACTCGCCCGATGCCCCCCTGCTCAAAGGGGCGCAAGACCGCTTGAGTGTGGTGTTGCAACTCAGCAGCATGCTGGCGGCCGACCCCACCCGTTACCCACCGGGCACGATGCTGTCGTTCCAAACCGTCTCGCAACGGGAGGCAGAGGTTTGGCAGTTTTTGGTAGAAAAAGAAGAGCTGTTGCAGCTGCCCTTTGGCGAAATGAACGCCATCAAGCTCAACCGCAAGCCCCGGCGCGAGTTTGACCAGCACATTGAACTGTGGTTTGCACCTAGTTTGGGCTATTTGCCGGTGCGTTTGCGCATCACCAACGCCAATGGCGACTTTGTGGACCAACTTTTAAGCAAGGTTGAAAAGCCCGGCTCTTGAATTTGGGCTTTTGAATCCGATATGCTTAGATGCAATTCGTTTTCCGCCGAAAGATCCCCATGGACATGCTCTACAACTCCGACACGTATTCGGTCATGCACCTGCAGGTGGATGACGCGTTGGTGCCTGTCCGCCCCGACGTGCCCGCCTTGGCCCGCCACGGCTTTGAAATCGTGGACAAACGCTCAGGCAAAGAGATTTACCTCGAAGGCTCGTGGGCCGAGCAATTTCAAGCCCATTTGCGCGCTTGGCAAGAAAAGGCGCCCACCCAAGAAGAAGTGGAAGACACCTTGGCTGGCTACGCCGAGTTGGCACAAAACCCGGTGGTGGTGCACTGAACCTGCTCCCCACACGACACACAGGGCGCTTAGGCGCCCTTTTTCATGCCCAGTCAAACCTACAATTGCGCACATGACTGCATACATCCTCAACCTGTCTTGCCCTGACCGCCAGGGCATCGTGCACGCCGTGTCTGGCTTTTTGCTGGAGCGCCAAGGCAACATCGAAGAAGCCGCCCAGTACAACGACCACGACACGGGCCTGTTCTTCATGCGTGTGCAATTCGCCTGCGACGCCGTGCAGCAAGACGACTTGCGTGCACAGCTCGCCACCTTTGCCAC
>CANCGU010000077.1 GCA_947377705.1 Comamonadaceae bacterium | reverse complement strand
AAAGCGTAAGACAGTGTTTCACCCAAGGCACCATCCATCAAACACACGGTGTCTGGACCTTTGGACTGCAACCACCATTGAACGTGGTATTTCTCAGCAAACGCACGCAAGGCAGCCATGTCACTTGGACTCAACGGCTCCATATGGCGCAACACCATCGCCGTCACATGGTCACCACAGGCCAATTCAATTTGTGGCAAAGTCTCACGGGCCTCCATGCTGCCAATGAGCTTGCGCAATGGCATGAGCATGGCGTTAACATGCGGCGGCAAGATGGGGCACTCGCGCATGTCGGCCACATAGCGACTTTTACGCTCATGGAACCCGACCAACACTTCGCCTTTCTTCACCACATAGCGCACCGACAAGCGGGCGCGGTATCGGTAGCCCCATGCAGGGCCTTGAATGGGGCGCAGCAGGGTCTCAGCCTTGACCTTACCCAAATGCCAGAGGTTGTCTTCTAAGGCACGTTGCTTGACTGCAATTTGCGCAGAAGCGTCAAGGTGCTGCATCTTGCAGCCACCACACGCACCCGCATGCAAGCCAAAATGAGGGCACCCTGGCGTGACGCGTTGCGATGACTCGTGCAACACCTCTAGCAGCGAGGCTTTTTCCCAATTGTCTTTTTTGCGATGCACATTGGCGCGCACCACCTCAAAAGGCAAGGCCCCATCAACAAACACCACTTTGCCATCGGCCCGGTGAGCCACACCTTGCGCCTCGAGATCCATGGACTCGATGGTCAGCGTGTTATCTGGCCATTTTTTTTCTGTCGCGATCTCAGTCATCAATTGCCCTGCAAATATTTAGCAGGATCAACCGGCTTGCCTTGGCGGCGGATTTCAAAATGCAATTTCACTTGATCGGCATCACTGTTGCCCATCTCGGCAATTTTTTGGCCACGCTTGATGGTTTGGTCTTCTTTCACCAACAAGGTTTGGTTGTGCGCATACGCGGTCAAGTACGTGTTGTTGTGCTTCAAGATGATGAGGTTGCCATAGCCGCGCAAACCCGCGCCTGCGTAGACCACGCGGCCATCGGCGGCAGCCGACACAGGGTCACCCGCTTTGCCCCCAATGTCTAAGCCTTTGTTCTTGGATTCGTCAAAACCAGAAATCAGATTGCCGCGCGCGGGCCATTGGAAACTGATCGCCTCCTCTGCCGCAGAAGGCGGTGGCAGTGCGGCAGGTGCAGCTGGCGATGACGCGGCAGGCGTCGCCGCAGACGCCGTGATGGGCGATGTGGCGGGACGTACCACAGCCACTTCAGGCGCAGGGGGCGCCACACGCAACACTTGACCTGTTTCAATCAAGTTAGGGTTGTCCAACTTATTCCAGCGAATGATGTCGCGCCAGCTTTGACCATTGTCCATGCCAATACGAATCAAGGTGTCGCCGGGTTTGACGGTGTAGTAGCCAGGCTTGCCGGCGTTTTCAGCGCCCGGCAAGACGCGTGCTGAGCCTCGGGCACCACCCATCGAGTGGTCATCCACAGGGGCGAGGCGGCCTTTGTTAGCGCAACCCGACAGCGCAAGCGCTGCCACCAGGGCGGCAAGACCCCACATTCCGGCACGAGACATTCGTATTTCTCCCTATCAAGCAATGCCTGATTTTAGAGGCACAAAGTTTACGGCTTCGAGGAACATTTGTTGCAAGCCTTGCGGCGTTTTATCAATCACCACCAAGGCTTGTTGCCCTGTGCGCGTGTGTGTGGGGGCAACCAATCGGCCGCCCATGGCCAGCTGGTCAACCCATGCTTGTGGCACGTTCTCTCCACCCGCCGCTGAAATGATGGCACTGTAGGGTGCCCCTGACGCGTAGCCCAACATGCCATCACCAAAAATCAAGTGAACGTTGGGCAACCGCATAGGGCGAAGGTTCTCGCGGGCTTTGTCATGCAGGCCACGCAAGCGCTCAATGCTGTACACCTCACGAGCCACACATGCCAAAACTGCCGCTTGATAACCACAACCTGTACCAATCTCTAGCACGCGGCCCATCATCGCTGCACCATGCAGACCCGGCGCTTCGCGCAACAAAGCAATCATGCGGGCCACCACATTGGGCTTGGAAATGGTTTGGCCTAAGCCAATCGGCAAACTGGTGTCTTCGTAGGCTTGGTTCACCAAGGCACTGTCCACAAAACGGTGGCGCTCTACAAGCCCCATGGCTTGCAGCACCACCGCATCATCAATACCTTGCTCAGCCAGCTTTTGCACCATACGGGCACGAATGGCAGACGAATCTAAGCCCACACCCGTCGGGCTGGCCATGCTCACAGGCTTGGCGCGTGAAAGTGACTGTGGCGTGACGACGCGCGTCGCACCTAGCAACGTTTTGGGAGCTGCTTGCGATTGACCTGAATCTAAACGCGCGGGAAAACTGGGACGCTGTTTCATGCCTGCGCCGCGCTCAAACGTTTAGACCACGCGGGCAGACTGGCGTGCTCGGTCAAATCCACATGCAACGGAGTGACGGACAGATGCCCTTCAAACGTGGCGTGAAAGTCGGTGCCATCGCTGTCATCTTTGGCTGCACCCGCGCTGCCAATCCAATACATGGTCTCACCACGAGGGCTGGTTTGTGTGATCACTCGTTCAGCCGAGTGGCGACGCCCCAAGCGCGTCACGCGTAAGGGCTTGATGTGTTCGATAGGTTGATTCGGCACATTCACATTCAAAAGCCAAGGCGCACTGTCGGCTTGCGCTTGCGCCATCATCTGTTGCACCAGCTCACGGGCTTTCGCCGCTGCTGCATCAATGTGTCCCCAGCCTTTTTCGACTTGCGAGAAGGCGATGGCAGGAATGCCAAATAAATACCCCTCCATCGCCGCGCCCACCGTGCCTGAATAAATCGTGTCGTCCCCCATATTGGCGCCATTGTTAATGCCAGAGACCACTAAATCGGGCTTGTAGTCGAGTAAGCCCGTGAGCGCAATGTGCACGCAATCAGCGGGTGTGCCGTTCACGTAGCGAAAACCGTTGCTCGCTTGGCTCACATACAACGGCGAATGCAACGTCAGTGCGTTGGACTTGGCGCTGTTGTTGTGCTCGGGCGCAACCACTTCGACACGCCCCAAATCTTTGAGCGCTTCATACAAGGCCACAATGCCTGGCGCTTGAAAACCGTCGTCATTGGAAATCAGGATATTCATGATGTCTTAGGGTTGGGCCTGAACGGCTATGGGTTTGTACGAAATACGCCGTAGGTCAGCATCAGCAAAGTGCCCGTCAGCAAAGCGGGCACCAAGCGGCGCTGCGGATGAGAGACCATCACACCCAAGCTGAGTGCACAAATCAGCACACGCAACAACACCGGCACCGTTGCCAGCAAACCCAGGGGCATCAAAATCATCCGCATCGTGAGCGCTGCAACCATGGCATAAGTCACGGCCGACAGCCAGCGAAAGACCTCGCTGTCTTGAGAGATGTGCCCCGACAATTTCACCCCTGCAGCGCGACAAACGTAGGTGCCGATGCAAGCCGCCATGAGCGCCAGCCAAACACCCCCGCCTTGCATATCCACATTCATGCTGACACCTCTGTGGGACGTGGTCGCAGCCAATGACGGTCAATGGCATATGCCAAAGTACCCGCCACCACCCCCGTCAACAACAAGCTGCTGTCGGCATCGAACATATAAAAAACGGGGCCGAAGACACAACCCAGACTAATGGCCATACGGTTGGCCCAAGGCTTGACGTCGGTGAACGTCAGTAAAAAAAACAAGGGATTGATAAACACCAGCCCCAACGTGACCGCCGCAGGAACCCAACCCGCGACGAAATAACCCAGCACCGTGCCAAGTGGCGACATCAGCCAACATGGCAAAGCCAAACCAATGAAGTAATTCAAACGATGCTTGGGCGGGATAGAGGGAAACTCGCGCATCGACACCGCCCATGCGGTCATGGCCAGCATGTGTACCCACAGATATAACAGTGGATTGCGGTCGCGTCGATGGAGTTGGGGAAATAGCGTCACCACCATGGTGACAAAGCGGGTCGAGGTCAGCGTCACGGCAAAGCCAATCGCTAACAGCGATGAGCCAGAGATCACCATCTCCATCATCACCACTTGACCGGGCAGCGCAAACATCAGCAAGCTGGTGAGGCCTGTCATCCAAGCATCGAAACCATGGGAACGCCCCATGGCACCGAAACCGACCATGCCTGCAAATAAGACTAAAACGGGTGCGCCTAAGGCATCACGGATGCCACACCAAAAGGCTTCGCGCCGATTGGCAAACCGGTTCATTTTTGGTTCATATTGCCTTTGAACTTACCGCCACGTTGAATTTCCAATTCGTGGTATTCCAAGGTGCCAGACACTTTGCCTGTGCTGTGAATCAACAGATGGTCTTTGCAGACGATGTCTTCGTTGAGTTCGCCATGCACATCAATTTCGCGTGCACGCACGGTGCCCGTGACTTGCCCTTTGGTGCCAATCAACAAATCGTCAGCGGTCAACTCACCGGTCACATTGCCATTGATCACCGCTTTGCCAGGCGCAGAGATAGAACCTTTGAAAGTGACGCCCTCGCCGATGACGAGGTTATTGTTAGTTGGATTGATATCAGCCATGCTCAGCTCCTTTGAATGGCCCATCATACCTAAGCAAATTCAAAAAAAACCATGCGCCCAAGATGCTGGCGACACCCAAGCCCAAAGCGGTCATCACCTGTGACACATCCAGCGGTGCCAAATTAAGCGGTGCGGCCAACCATGGCACATACACCCCCAGCAACACCAAACTCATCGCGCCCGCCATAACCCACAGAGCCACAGCGTTGCGCGCTCGGTTGACAAAAATCAACATGGCGTTGGCGGCAACCAAAGTCACGAGCACCATCGCACGCTGTATTTCCGCCGACAAAGCCAAGGCTTGCCAGTAAGCCGCCCCCGTCGCTGCCAACACACACAGGCCTTGAAAGAAGGACGCCAACATCTGCTGAAATCCAAAAATAGGCGCCAAAGTGTCACGCGGTGGACGTTGCATCACATGGGGTTCGGCAGGTTCGTTTTCAAAGGCGATGGAACACGAGGGGTCGACCACCAACTCCAACAGCGCAATGTGCAAAGGCATCAGCAAAGGTGGCAGCGCAAACATCATGGGCACCAGGGCCAAGCCAGCGATGGGAATGTGAATGGCAAAAATATACGCCATCGATTTTTGAAGGTTCCCAAAAATCCGACGCCCCAAGCGAATGCCTTTGACAATGGAGGCAAAGTTGTCATCCACCAACACCAGCGACGAGGCTTCGCGCGCCACATCTGTGCCACGTTCGCCCATGGCGATGCCCACATGGGCGGCTCGCAAGGCAGGCGCATCGTTCACACCATCCCCCGTCATCGCCACCACCTCGCCATTGCGTTTGAGCGCTTGCACGATGCGCAGCTTTTGATGCGGCGAAATGCGGGCACACACGCTCACAGTTTTGAGGTGCGTACTCAGTGCCTCGTCCGACATCGCGTCAATCGCGTCCCCCGTCAAGGTGACACCGTCATGCAGACCCGCTTGGTTGGCGATGACGCGCGCAGTTTGCGGATAGTCCCCCGTGATCATGATGACTTTGATGCTGGCCGAGTGACAGTCGGCAATCGCTTGCGGAATTTCAGCGCGCAAGGGATCGCTCAAACCGATCAGACCTAGCCACTCAAAATCAAAGCCATGCGCAGAGCTGGGCCACGCGTCGCCGACAAAGCGTCCCTGCGCCACCGCCAACACGCGCAAACCATCCGAGGCCATCGCATGCACCACCTCGCCCCATTGCGCTTGCAACGCGGGTGAAAGATGACACAAATCCATCACCGCCTCTGGCGCCCCCTTGGCAGACACGATGTGCGCCGCATCTTCACTGGCACGCCACACATGTGACATGGCGCGCAAAGCGGGGCTCAAGGCGTAGGTTTGCACCAACGCCCAATCGGGATGCAAATGTTCAGAGTCGCTCAGCCACGTTTGCCCCAGCGCATGAAAGGCAATTTCCATTGGGTCAAAAGGCTCAGGCGCACTCGCCAAAATGGCGTGTTCGACCAAGCCATGGAAGTCGTCCGGCAACGATTCACCATTGATTTTGAACAGGCGTGGCGCAGAGGCCGCCCCCACCGCCAAGGCCGCAACTTTCATGCGGTTTTCAGTCAAGGTACCCGTTTTGTCTGTGCACAACACCGTGGTTGCGCCCAAAGTTTCAATCGCGTTGATATGCCGCGTCAACACCCCTTCCTGCGCCAAACGATGTGCGCCCAAGGCCGGAAAGATGGCCATCACCACCGGATACTCTTCGGGCAAGATGGCCATGGCCAAAGCAATCCCCGACAACAGCGCAGGCAACCATGCACCGCTGCGAAGGCCCAAGGTCAAGATCATCAGGACGCACAAGCCAAACGTGATCCACGCCAACACCTTCACCAACTGGGCGGTTTGCTTTTGCAGCGGCGTCAGTGCCGTTTCGATTTGGTTCAAGGACGCGCCAATGCGCCCCATCTGACTGCGCATGCCCGTGGCGGTGACACGCACCACCCCCTGGCCACGAACCACAAAAGTGCCGCCGAAGACAGCCGCCAACTCATCCCCCCCCGGCTGTTGGGTGCGCGCCAAAGCTTCATCGAAAGCCTCGCCCACCTTAGTCACAGCCAACGACTCACCCGTCAACAAAGACTCATCTACTTGCAATTGGTCCGCGTGCAACACCCAGGCGTCGGCCGCAATACGGTCGCCCTCGGCGATGAACAACACGTCGCCCACCACCACCTCACGCGAAGGCACACTGGTGCGTTCACCATCACGCATGACTTGGGCGAAAGGCTGGCTCAGTTGCCGCAACGCATCAATGGCGGCCTCTGACTTTCCCTCTTGATAAAAGGTCAAAGCCAACACCGCCAACACAAAGACAAACAGCGTGAGGCCTTCAGTCAAATCACCCAGCACCAAATACAACGAAGCAGCCAACACCAGCAATGCAAACATGGGCTCCATCAACATCGCCCAGAGCCGAGCCCATACCGTGCGGCGCTGTGCCGCATCTAGCGCATTGGCCCCATCACGGAAGAGTTGCTCAGCCGCTTGCTCAGTTGTGAGGCCTGTAAATGATGGTGTGGTCGTTGTGAAATTCAAATCATTCTTTCAAAGATTGCCATCGGCTCAATTTATCGTTTTGCACAAAGGATGTCTATGCGACACATCAAGAAAAACCGCACAGCCCATTCATTAAACTCTGCCTATGCCACGCTTTGCCGCCAACCTCAGCATGCTCTACCACGAGCATGCGTTTCTTGAACGTTTCACAGCTGCTGCCCAAGATGGGTTTAAAGCGGTAGAGTTTCTCTTTCCTTATGCCTTCGAGGCCAAGGAACTACGCCAGCGATTAGACGACAACGGTTTGACCCAAGTTCTCTTCAATGCACCACCCGGCGATTGGGAGGCCGGCGAACGAGGACTGGCTTGCATTGCGGATCGAGAAAACGAGTTCAAATCCAACTTCTTGCACGCCTTGGCATATGCAGAATTGCTGAACTGCCCGCGCATCCATGTCATGGCGGGACGCGCCCCCGGCCACACAACACCGGAATCGTTAAAAGACACATACCAACGCAATGTCGCCTGGGCCGCTGAGCAAGCGCTTCCCGCAGGCCGTGACGTGCTGATTGAACCCATCAACACGCGCGACATGCCTGGTTATTTTCTGAATTACCAAAGCCAAGCCCATGACATCGTGACGCAAATTGGCGCCTCTAATTTGAAAGTGCAGATGGACCTCTACCACTGCCAAATCATGGAAGGCGATGTGACGACCAAAATTCGTCAATACTTACCCACGGGGCGCGTGGGGCATTTTCAAATTGCGGGCGTGCCTTTGCGCCATGAGCCCAACACAGGCGAGCTCAACGACAGGCATGTGTTTGACGTGATTGATGAAGTTTCAGCCGCATGTGGCTGGCAAGGTTGGATGGGCTGTGAATACCGCCCAGCCCATGGCACACGCGCAGGCCTGGGGTGGCTCAACAAGGCTGTTTAAGACGCTCAGCCCCAAGCTTGGCGATGACTTCAAAGCTGCTGCTCAGCCGGTTCTTGATGAAATATTCAACAACTGCCTTGGGTAAAAATGAATCAGGCTCAGACTCGGTGCGGTACTTGAACAACGTGCCACCCCCCTCTGGCTCTAGACGCCATGCCCCTTTGTACGATTTGGCCTCACCACTGATTTGCACAAAATCTGTTCCTTGATTAGGCAGCTCCGTCACCTCCAACACCATGCGCATCTTGATGGGGAAAAGCAAAATGCGCTCCTCCAACAAACGCTCCACGCGCGCCTTGCGAGCGTCCATGCGCGTGGTGGTGGACGCCACCACACCGGGAATGTTGGTCGCAGCGTCGTAGTCCGTGAGATAACGGTAGGACTGGCACACGGTCAAAGGCAAATGAAAACTGGCTTGGGTATGAAACACATTGCCTTGCTGCGTCACATCCACTTTGATTTTGTAGTCATCTGCCGCCATGGCCGTTGCACAGGCACACACTACCATCCACGCACACCAGCGCTGCTTCATTGAATGTCCTTCGATTGATCGGGCCATATTAGCGGAACTACAAAACTCGTAGCTTGAAAAAAGAACAATACGCCTCATTTAGTAAAGGCATACATAGCAGTTGCTACCCTCTCTGAAATTTTTTACGCCTTCACGACCTTTAGAAATCACATGACAACTCCTCAGCTTTTCCAACCCATACACATCGGTGACATCGAAGTTGCCAACCGCATTGTCATGGCACCCCTCACACGCAGCCGCGCAGATGAGGCCAATGGCGACACGCCTGGCAGCGCCATGAATGTGGACTATTACCGCCAACGCAGTGGCGCGGGCCTCATCATCAGCGAAGGCACACAAGTCTCGCCCGTGGGCAAAGGCTACATGGCCACGCCCGGCATTTACTCAGACGCCCAAGTCGAAGGCTGGAAGCCCATCACCCAAGCGGTGCATGACGCGGGCTCAAAAATGATCGCGCAAATTTGGCATGTGGGCCGCATCACCCACCCCGACCTGACCGGTGGCGCACAACCCGTGGCCCCATCGGCCATTCAGCCTAAGGTCGTGGCCTACACACCCAACGGCAAAGTCGATGTGCCCGTGCCACACGCCTTAACCGCCGCAGAAGTGAAAGACGTGGTGCAGCAATTCCGCCAAGCCGCCGCCAATGCCATGCGCGCTGGTTTTGATGGTGTGGAGATTCATGGGGCCAACGGCTACTTGGTCGACCAGTTCATCCGTGACGGTGCCAACCAACGCACTGACGACTACGGCGGCTCGATTGAAAACCGCTGCCGCTTTGCACTCGAAGTGGTAGATGCCTGTGTCGCCGAAATCGGAGCGGGGCGTGTCGGCATTCGTTTGTCACCCCTCACACCCTTCAACGACTTGGCCGACAGCAACCCACAAGCCGTCTTTGGGTATTTGATCGAAGCACTCAACCAGCGTGGCCTCGCCTTCATTCACTTCATCGAAGGCGCCACCGGCGGTCCGCGTGATTTGCCGGGCTTTGACTACGCCGCCGCGCGCCAAGCCTTCAAGGGCACCTACATCGCCAACAACGGCTACGACCGTCAAATGGCCATCGACGCGATTGAATCCGGCAAAGCCGATGCCATCGCGTTTGGCCGCATGTTCATCTCTAACCCCGACTTGGTTGAGCGTTTGAAATTGAATGCCGCTCTGAACGAGCCCAATCCCAGCACCTTCTACACACCCGGCCCTGTCGGTTACACCGACTACCCCCCCCTCTAAAGAAAGGCTCACCATGAAATACCTGCACACCATGGTGCGCGTCACCGACCTTGAAGCGTCGTTGCGTTTCTACCGCGATGCGTTAGGCCTGACAGTGCTTCGCACCAGCGAGTACCCACAAGGCCGCTTCACGCTGGTCTACCTGGCGGCCCAAGGCGATGAAGACGCGCAAGTGGAACTCACCTACAACTGGGATCCCGAGGTCTACACCGGTGGCCGTAACTTTGGACACTTGGCCTATGCCGTGGACAACATTTACGCCACCTGCGACAAGTTGCAAGCGCATGGTGTGACGATTCTTCGCCCGCCCCGCGATGGTCGCATGGCCTTTGTGCGCTCACCCGATGACATCTCGGTGGAGTTGCTGCAAAAGGGTGAGGCCTTGGCGCCGAAAGCGCCGTGGGTAGACATGCCCAACATCGGCAGCTGGTAAAAATAAAACGGGCCTTTGGCCCAATACTTGCTCGGTAGAAAAGGTCCACACGATGCACCTTCATGAAAAGCAAGTCTCAAAAAAGTAAGAAACACGAAGCCTTGAGGATCGTCGTGGTCGCGCCAGACTTGGATGTGCAAGATACGGGTGACGACCACGCTGTTTCACAAGCGGAGCGCTCGCGCGCCTTACGCATTGGCTTGTTGGAAAGTGGCTTCAACTTGATTGCCACACTGCCAGCCGATGTGTTCTTGGCGGACCGCATCAGTCAGTTGCAGCCTGACTTGATCATTGTGGACGCAGAGTCTGAAGCACGCGATGCCTTAGAGCATGTGGTGTTTGCCACCCGTGACGAGCGCCGCCCCATCG
>CANCGU010000076.1 GCA_947377705.1 Comamonadaceae bacterium | reverse complement strand
GCGACGTAAGTGGTGGGAGGGTTGGGACGGTCCGAGGTGGAGGTCTTGGGAGGTGACGTGTCCTTTTTAGGCTTCTTTGTCATTTTGTTGCTGTGTTGTTCGCCTTTGGCCATATCACCTTCGTTGTAGTTATCTCGGATTGAGATGGTGGAATGGTAAGTCACATCACTGAGGTGGAGCGTTCAGTGTGTCAAGCACGCGTTGTGTGGCGGTGATCAGGTCGGCCACCAAGCGCGCATTCACATCCAGCATGCCTTCGTACTCGCCTAAGTTGCGCGTGTTGTGGCATTTATCTAGCACTCGCCAAACGTCTGGACCAAGGCCCAGCGTGTGCGCGGCGTTGTAGGCCAAGTCGAATTGGCTTTCTAGCGCCAGGGCTTCGTTGTGTGCATCGTGCAAGCGTGCTGTGCCTGTGCGTATCAGGCCCGCAAGCTCTGCCTCGTCGGGTGCTTCTGCTTTGAGTGCTTTGCCGGGACCACTGAGGTTCTCAAGTGCGGTGTTGTCCATCCGTTTGCTCCAACTTGCCGATTAACCAAATCTTGGGCTGCTGCATCACGCGGGTGATGAAGGCCTGATCTTGGTCTAGGCGTTGGGCAAATTCGTCGGGTGTGTATAGCGTTGGGTTGATGTTGCGCTTGAGCTGCTGGCTGGCGCTTTCCAGTGCGCCAAATACATCGGCGTAGCTGAGGTTGGGGCTGATCAACATCACATCCACATCGCTTTGAGCGGTGTCTTGTTGGTTGGCCATTGAGCCGTACACAAAGGCGGTGTGGATGCGATTGACCAAAGGGGCTAGGGCGCTGCGCAGCACATCGGCCAGCCCCACGGTTTTAAGCACCAAGCCGCGCAGCTCGCTGTACACCGGTGACTGCGTGTTGGCCTGGAAGTGTTTTTGGTTACCCACCTTGGTCACGGTGATCAAGCCGACTTGCGCCATATCTGCCAGCTCGCGCTGCACCGCGCCTGTGCCTGACTGCGCGAGTGCAATCACCTCGTTCGCATAAAAGCTTCGGTCGGGCTGTCCAAACAGCACTGCCAGCACGCGTTGGCGCACTTTGGGGAACAGCGCATCTGCCAGATTGGAAATGTTTGAAATACCCATAATGGGATATATCGTACCCTATTTGGGTTTTATTGTGTTTCTTGCCAAGTTGCCAGCGGCAGGTCCATCACGCTGTAGGGGCCGATGTTTGTGCGTATCAAGCGCAGCGTAGGCAGGCCCACGGCGGCGGTCATGCGGCGGACTTGGCGGTTGCGGCCTTCGCGGATGGTCAGTTCTATCCACGACGTGGGCAAGGTTCGCCGCACACGAATGGGCGGGTCGCGCTCCCACAGGTAGGCGGGGGCTTCTACGGCGCGGGCGCGGGCGGGCAGGGTCATGCCGTCGTTGAGCATCACGCCACTGCACAGGGCTTGCAGCGCGGCGTCATCGGCCATGCCTTCGACTTGCGCGAGGTAGGTTTTCTCCATCTTGAAGCGCGGGTCGGCAATTCGGGCTTGCAGCTGGCCATCGTTAGTGAGCAGCAGCAGGCCTTCGCTGTCAGCGTCTAAGCGGCCAGCCACGTACACGCCGGGCAGGGTGATGAAATCTTTCAGCCCGCGCCATTTCCCCTCGGGGGTGAACTGGCTCAGCACGCCGTGGGGCTTGTTAAAACGAATCAGCATGGGTGAGGAAAAACGAATGAAGGCTAGAGCGTATCAGGCGCGCGGCAGTGGGTTGTCGCACGCGGCTACCATGGCTGCATGACTGCCCATTTTGAAAGCGTGCAAAACGCTGCACTGTATCCCGATGCCTTTGATGTGGCCGCCCCCGAAATTGTGTTTGAACGCGACCTGTGGCCGCGCAAGCTGGGCGTGTTTGTGCGCAATGCGCCTGTCGCCGAAGGCGCGGCAGCTAACGCACTGCCAGATGAAAAGGCGCTTACACCGACTGTTCGCGAACTCGGTGTGGGCCAGTTTGGTTTTGTGCCCCAGTGGGTCAAGTCGGCATCGGACGCCAAGCTGCGCTCCACCAAGATGGTCAATGCCCGATCTGAAACCGTCACCACGTCCAACAACTTTCGCGATGCGTGGCTAGCAGGCCAGCGCTGCATCGTGCCCATGATGGCGTTTTTTGAAGACGACTGGCGCAGCGGCAAAGCCGTGCCCACGCGCATCACCCGTGTGGATGGCAAGCCCATGGGTGTGGCGGGCATTTGGGAGCGCTGGGCCAAAGACGGCACAGAAATCATCAGCTTCACGCTGCTGACAGTGAACGCTAACAGCCACGCCTTGCTGCACCGCTACCAACAAAACGGCAACGAAAAACGCATGCCCGTCATCTTGGGCGAGGGCGCGTATGACGCATGGCTCAATACCAAGCCTGAGAAAGCCCGCGAATTTATGCGCGCTTACTCGGCTAACTTGTTGACGGCCAATCCCGTCGAGAAAAAGTAAATCTTCAGCCAGTGTCGAGAGCGCCTGTTTTAAAGGCATTGCGTGCCAAGCCTTATGAAATAAAAGTTTGAAGAGATATCCAAGATGTTGTCCACAGCTTCATGCACAGAGGTGAGGGACAACTCGTTAGAGGTTAATACCCCTCTGCTGTAAAAACGAACTTGATTAGAATGTACAGAATTCTGTAATGTTAAAGGAGCCGGTCATGGGTTTTTCTGCCAGCGACGTTGTGCCATTTACGCAAGCACGCTCACATCTGTCCGAATTGGCCGAGCAGGCCAAAGCCGGGGCAGAGAAGATCATCACCAAGAACGGCGAGAGCTACGTGGCGCTTATTAATGCTGACCGACTGGACTACTACCACCGGTTGGAGCGCGAACGCATTCACCTGTTGTTGATCGACGATGCCAAACGCGGCTTGGCCGACATTGCAGCGGGTCGCACCGTTGAAGCAGACGCCGCGCTTGCCCAGCTGCAGCTACGACGCAAGACTGCCATCAAACTTCCCCCCAAGCAACGTGGCTGAGCAGTTGTACCGGGCAGAGCTGACCGCTAGTTTCTTGGAGCGGTTAGACACCGTTGAAGCGTTCTTGGTGGAAGCCGGAGCTGGTTTTGCGTTCGATGATTTGTTGGCCGAAATTAGGGCCACAGTCATCCCCAACCTGCGACGCTTCCCGCGCATTGGCCGGCGCTACCTAGCCCATCCACCTCAGTCGGCCGAAGCGCTGGCGCTACTGGCGGAAATGCCTGCGGGTGCGCCGGACGCGCTGCGCGAATACCTGCATGGTGACTACCTGATGCTGTATTTAGTAGAGGATACGAGCACCGAGGCCGAAGCCACGGTGTACCTGTTGACCATTCGGCATCACCGACAACTCTCGTTTGATTTCTACGGGCTGTGGCCAAATACAAAACAATGAATCTGGTCATAGCGCTCAGTTGTTAACGGCCAATCCCGTCGAGAAGAAGTAATTACTTCACTTCGGTGACAAACTGCTCGCGTGGGCGGCGCACTTTCTTGAGTGGTGCAAGCCAGTCTTGCTCAGCCAAGCGGTAGCCCAAAGGCATGATGGCCACGCTGCGCAAACCGCGTGCGTGCAAGTTCAAAATTTCGTCCACAGCTTTAGGGTCGAAACCTTCCATCGGCGTGGCATCTACTTCTTCAAACGCTGCGGCAATCAAGGCGGCGCCCAAGCCAATGTAGGCTTGGCGAGCAGCGTGTTCAAAGTTCACATGGGCATCACGCGCAGGGTAGTTGGACAACAACATTTGGCGGTAGTTTTCCCAGCCTTCGTTGGTGCCGCCGCGCTGTGCGTTGGTCAGGTCAAACATCATGTTGATGCGGTCAGCGGTGTAGGTGTCCCACGCGGCAAACACCAAGAGGTGTGAGCCTTCGGTGATCTGCGCTTGGCCGTGTGCGCTGGCTTGAATCTTGGCGCGCACTTCGGGGTTGGTGACCAACACAATTTCAAACGGCTGCAAGCCGCTCGACGTAGGCGCCAAGCGAGCCGCTTCGATGATGCGCTCCACTTTGTCTTGAGGCACTACTTTGGTGGCATCCATTTTTTTAGCGGCGTAGCGCCATTGCAATTTGTCGAGAAGAGTAGACATTGATTAAGTTCCTATACGGCGTGAAGCATAGTGGGGATATTGGGTGTTCGGCGTTGTTAAACCATCTGCACCACTAACTTTTTGCCGCAGGCTTGCGCATATTTGCGAAGCGTGGAAAAAGAGGGTGAGTGTTTTTCGCTGCGCAGAGACGACTCAAGCCTAGAAATAGCTGACACCGTGGTGCCCATGCGTGCAGCCACATCGGCTTGGGTAAGGCCGGCGGCCAAACGTGCATCAAGCATGGCGTGTAGTGTGGAATATTCTTCTTCCAGTGCGTCGTAGGCTTTCTTCACGTCAGGCTTGGCGAGCAGTGCCTTTTTAAAAGCCGCATCGTGCGGCACGGGTTTGTATCCGGTGTTAACCATGTTGCACATCCTTTAGTCGTTTGCGTGCTAAGCGCATTTCTGCGTCTGGAGTCTCTTGTGTTTTCTTCACGAACGAGTGCAGCACCACAATGCTCTTGCCCACTTGCGTGCAATAAAACACCCGTCCAATTCCTTCAGGCCCTTTCGGTCGAAGCTCAAACAAACCGCCACCCATGGCGCGTGAGTGCGGCATGCGAAGATCTGCGCCGTAAAGCGTCATTGCTTCAGTCAACCGCAAATAGTCAGCCACGATGCCTGCTGGCATGGCCCATACATCGCGCTGAACACGCGCGTTGTAATAGGTGATTTGCCAGTTTGAAGTTTGCGAGATGTTAGCAGATTTGCTAATACGATATGATGTGCTGCGTCTTGAAGTCATGCAAGCTTTTTAGCTTTGCGTGGCTATGCGCAGAGTGTTTTGAGCTTGGGCTTTGTTTAAGTAGCAGGCTAGGAATTCAAACGCTAACAAGCAGGGCGCTGACTAACTGCTGGAATACTTGTTTGTTCAGAGCCGATTTAAAACAAAAGGAACTACTTGCGAAGCCCCGTGAAACCAAGGCTGGGCGGGGTATTCAAGGTGTTGTCTACAACTTCATACACAGTTGCGCAGAAGTGATTTTTGGATTCACAGCGATTGTCGATAACGTGCCAGCATTTGATCTTGTGGCTCAACATCCATGTCTTCGTTTTTGAATTGGCGCACTTGGTCGCGCAACATTTCACCCATCGTGGGCATTTGACTTTTCTCAACCTGATGAGCCTGGTCCCAGAGCTTTGACCTCATCAAGGCTTTTGCGCAATGAAGATAGACCGAGTCCACACTGACGCGAATAGCCAACACGGGGGTGCGTCTTTCATCTGTGCAAAAGGCCAGATCATCTGGGGCAGTTGACAGCACGGCACGACCATTGATACGCAATGTTTCATCAAATCCTGGAACCATAAATAACAAGCCTAAATGACCTGTGAGGACAATGTTCTCTAGGGTGTCCAGTCGGTTGTTGCCAGGTGCATCTGGGATTAACAGCGTGTGCGCATCACACACTTTGACGAAACCAGCGTCACCACCTCTGGGTGATGAATCCATCTGACCCTTCGCGTCACCACTCGCTAACACCACGAAGGGCGACAGGCCAATGAATTGAATGGCATGCATGTCGAGTGCAGGTATTTCTTTCTTAACCGAGCGTTCGCTGGCAGGGCTATAGAGCTTGCGCAGTTCAGAAATAGTGCTGATATTCATGGGCGTCCTTTATTTCGCCCAAGTGTCCTTCAATCCCGTGATCTTGTTAAACACCAACTTACCCTCCGCATGGTCAACGCGGTCAGTCACAAAGTAGCCGTGGCGTTCAAACTGAAAGTGCGCGCTGGCGGGCACTTGGGCCAATGAGGGCTCCACATACGCGGTCACCACTTTCAGGCTGTCGGGGTTGAGGGCGGCCAAAAAGTCTTTGCCGCTTGCGTCGGGTTGTGCGTCGGTGAACAAGCGGTCATACATGCGCACTTCGGCTTGTAGGCCGTCGTTCACGCCCACCCAGGTGATGGCGGCGCTGGCCTTGACGGTAGCGCTGCCGGGTGTGCCGCTCTTAGTGTCGGGGATGACGGTGGCAAGTACCTCGGTGATGTTGCCAGCTGCATCTTTGGTGCAGCCTGTGCACTCGATGACGTAGCCGCCTTTGAGGCGCACTTTGTTGCCGGGAAGCATTTGGCCATCCGCGCCTGGCCGGGGCGGATAAAGGCGTTTGTAGCCCTTGGGCGGTTCCTCTGAAAAGTCGTCACGCTCAATCCACACTTCTTTGCCAATTTTGAAATGGCGTGTGGGTACTTCCATGCCTTCTTCGACGTGGGGCAGTGCAGGTTGTGTGCAAGGCTCTAGGTGGCCCGCGCCCATCACGTCGTCCCAGTTGGTGAGCACGAGTTTGACGGGATCCAGCACAGCCATGGCACGGTGCGCGGTGTTTTCTAGGCTTTCGCGCAAGCAGCCCTCTAAGGTGCTGTAGTCAATCCAGCTGTCGCTCTTGGTCACGCCAATGCGTTCGGCAAATAGTTGCAAGCTCTCAGGCGTGTAGCCTCGGCGGCGCAGGCCGACTATTGTTGGCATGCGTGGGTCGTCCCAGCCGTTGACCTTGCCCTCGTTCACCAGCTGCGCGAGTTTGCGTTTGCTGGTGATGACGTAGGTGAGGTTGAGGCGCGAGAACTCGTATTGCTTGGGCGCAGGTGCAGCCAGCAGGCCACATTCGCAGAGGCGGTCCATCAGCCAGTCGTAGAACGGGCGTTGGTCTTCAAACTCCAGCGTACAAATGCTGTGGGTGATTTGCTCCAGCGCGTCTTCGATGGGGTGGGCAAATGTGTACATCGGGTAGATGCACCAGGTGTCGCCCGTGTTGTGGTGTGTGGCGCGGCGAATGCGGTAGATGGCGGGGTCGCGCAGGTTGATGTTGGGCGAGGCCATGTCAATCTTGGCGCGCAGCACGGCTGCACCATCGGCCAGTTTGCCATCGCGCATGTCGCGAAAGCGTGCAAGGTTTTCAGCGGGTGTGCGTGAGCGGAAAGGGCTGTTGATGCCTGGCTTAGAAAAGTCGCCACGGTTGACGCGCATTTCTTCTGGCGTTTGTTCGTCCACGTAGGCGTGGCCAGCTTCAATCAAGGCTTCGGCCGCGCGGTACATGAAGTCGAAATAGTCGCTGGCTTGGTAGGCTTTGCTAGTTCCAGGTGTTTGGCCGAGTTGGCTCCAGTCAAAGCCCAGCCACTGCACCGCGTCGATGATGCTGTTGACGTATTCGGTGTCTTCTTTTTCGGGGTTGGTGTCGTCAAAGCGCAGGTGGCACACGCCACCGTAGTCACGCGCTAAACCGAAGTTGATGCAAATACTTTTGGCGTGGCCCACATGTAAGTAGCCGTTGGGCTCGGGTGGAAAACGCGTACGAATCTTGGCAGGGTCTGGTGCACCCTTGGCGTGATGTGCGGCGTCACCGGGGCTGCCCGCCCAGCGGCGGCTGGCGTAAGTGCCTTGGGCCAAATCGTTTTCGATGATTTGGCGCAAAAAGTTGCTGGGCTTGTGGTCTTGTTCTGTCGCGGGGGTGGCGGGTTTCGTCATGCTGTGATTTTAGGCGGGGCAAGGCCCGATCTTTGCCCTTGCCTGCCATTTCGCAAATACGGTGTTGGAGCGTTGCTGCCCTCTGCTTTTTTATTTAATGAACGGGTTGGCGAAGCGGTTGTCCGTGTTCAGTGTGGTGTCCGTGAGTGTTTGCAAGAAGGCCACGATGTCTGTTTGTTCTTGCGCTGTCATGGCGATACCCCCGACGGGTAAGCGATTGTCCCGTGCTGTGCCCGCTTTCACGCCTGATGCGTAATGGTTGAGCACTTGTTCCAGTGTGCCAAAGCGTCCATCGTGCATGAAATGTCCTGAGAGGGCCACATTCTTGAGCGAAGGTGATTTGAAGATGACGGTTTCATTCAGGTCTAGCCCGTTGCTTCTAGAGTTGGGGTCTAACGCGAAGGTTGGCGGCTGGTGGCAGCCTGCACAACCTTTGCCGCCATTGTTTGGCCCTCGCATGAACAAGTCACGACCGTTATCTTCAGAGGCGCTGAATCTGTTGGCCGCTGGAATATTGGCACCCGCCAGTGAGCGCCCAAAGTTTTGTGCGCTGTTGACATTGCCGTTGGCAGCGTAGACCACGGCATAGGCGCGGTCCCACTTGCTGTCTGCTGAAATCATGCTGCGCTGGAACTGAGCGAGCGCGTTTTGAATTTTTGTTTCGGTGATGATGCTTTCACCCGTCGCCCAAGCGAACAACTCTGGGTAATAGGGCAGGGTTTGCATCTTTGATATGAGCGCAGTCAATCCCCCGTGCGTGGTGTCAAAGCCCATCTCAATGGCGTTTTGGATCGGGTCTGTGGCTTGGTCCTCTAGGCTGGTGGCACGTTTGTTCCAAAACATGCTGTTGCCTTGGTAGAAGGCCACATTACCCAAGCGCATGGCATGGGCAGTAGTGAGCTCTCCAGCAAATCCCGTGCTGAACTGGTTTTGATCGACAAAGCCGTTGATCTGCTGGTGACAAGACGCGCAAGACTTGGTGTTGTTGAAACTCAGCCGCACATCGTTGAACAACACCCGTCCAAGGGTGGCACCCTTGTCGGTCGTGATGTTGGTCGTGACATTGCGTGTGGCAAGTAAGGCGGTGTCGTAATGCACGGGCAGATCGGGCGATACGTAGTTGGGTAGCGCGATCAAATTCAAGCTCAAATACGTGGCGACACCGGGGGTCGTGCTGGTGGTCGTGGGGGTTGGATTGGTTTCGGGCTGACTGGCTGTACTACCTGCCCCGCCACCGCCACCGCAAGCGGCTAGGCCTATCGTGAGCAGTATCCATGCGCCATGCAGCAAAGACAGCTTGCGTTTGCGCAATGATTGATGCCATGGTGTGTTTGGCGCAGTGACATGTTCGAGTTTTCTGTCAGCCATAGGATTTCCATAAAAATATGAGTCATAAAGTATATATTTGACTACCTTGAGCTTGCATCTACAAACGATGACCTACACCACCCGCCCATCCACCACTTGAATGGTTTTGTCACACCGCGTGGCCAATTCGGGGTTGTGGGTCACAAACAGCACGGTGGTGCCTTGTTCGCGGCTGACGCGACGCAGCAGGTCAAACACCGCATCGGCGCTTTTGCTGTCCAAGTTGCCTGTGGGCTCATCGGCCAGCAGCAGGGCTGGGTTCATGGCCAGTGCGCGAGCCACGGCCACGCGTTGTTGCTGGCCACCCGACAGGCTGCCCGAGGGCTGGTGGGCAAAGGCGCTCAGGCCCACGTTGTCCAGCAGTTCGGCGGCGCGTGCTTCGATGCTGGCGTTGGGAAAGCCTGCTGCGCCCAGCAAGGGCATCATCACGTTTTCAAGCGCGGTGAAGGCGTTGAGCAAGTGGTGGTGTTGAAACACAAAACCAATCGCATGGCCGCGCAAGCGGGTGAGGGCGTGGTCGTCTAGCCCCGTGGTTTCTTCCCCGCCAATGGCCAGTCGGCCTTGTGTCGGACGGTCCAACAAACCAATGATGTTGAGCAGCGTACTTTTGCCCGAGCCCGACGGCCCCATCACCGCACAAAACTCACCGCGTGCCAGGCTGAAGTTGATGTGGTGCAGGATTTCAATCTCGTTGGGCTGCCCCACATTGAACGACTTGCAAACATCTTGCAGTTGCACCACCAGTGGTGCGTGTGAGGGGCGGGCGTTATCCACGGATGGCACTCACGGGGTCCAGCCGCGCTGCACGCATGGCCGGGGCAAACGAGGCAATCAGGCCGGTGACTGTCGCCAGCAGCAAGGCCATGGCAAACATCATGGGCTCGAAGCTGACGGCAAACATCACCGTGCCGTCTGGGTTGCGTTGGGCCTGCTGCCACACCACCAGACCCGCTGAGCCCAGCACCGAGCCCGCCAACGCGCCCCCAAAACCAAGTAGCCCGCCTTGCAACAAAAAGATGCGCAACACTTGTTCACGCGTGATGCCCATGGCGCGCAAGATGCCAATCTCGCGTGATTTTTGAACCACAGACACCACCAGCACGCTGGCAATGCCAAACGCCACCGACAGACCGACAAACACGCGAATCGCGGTGTTGGCGGTGGTTTGTGCACTGATGGCGGTGAAGAATTGTTCGTTGGTTTTGATCCAGCTGTCGGCCTCGACACCTGTGAGTTGGGTGATGCGGCGCGCCACCAACTCAGCACCGTAAACATCGTGCACCGTCACATCCAATGCGGACACACCGCCTTGCAAGCCCAGCAAACTTTGTGCAGAGCGCAAGGCCATCAGGGTGGTGCGGGCATTGGCCCCTTTGTTGCCCAAATCAAAAATGCCGGTGATGGTCAGTGTGTTGGCGTTGCCGTTGGCGGAGGTGACGCGTAGTTTGTCGCCCACCGACACACCTAGGTCGTTGGCCAGCTCGGTGCCGATCAAGATGTCGTTGATGGTGACGCGTGCTGTGCCGCGCACGATTTTTTCAGGCATGGGCACGATGCGAAAGTACAGCTCAGGTTCAATTCCCACCACGGTGATGGCGCGGCTGGCATCGCCACGCACCACCAAGGCCGAGCCATTGGTCGCAGGCGACACCACGTTCACTTCGGGTAGCGCCCGTATTTGCGCCGCCACGCTTTGCCACTGGTCAATGCTTTTAAGCCGTTGCAGTGGCGGCTGCATGATGCTGCCTTCCACCGTCAATGGGTCGGCGTTGCGCAGCGCACGCGCCGTTTCTTTGGGCGGTAGCAATTGAATATGGGCTTGGCCTGTCAACACGCGCTTCACAAAGTTGGTTTGCAAGCCGCTGAGCAAGGCCGA
>CANCGU010000075.1 GCA_947377705.1 Comamonadaceae bacterium | reverse complement strand
CACTCGGCGCACCGACTCTTCAGCGTTGTCTTGCACATGACCCATGTATGCCTGCACCACGTCTAGGCCGAATTGCTCAACCATTTTGCGCAGCTCTTGCACGCCTTTTTCGTTGGCAGCTATCTGTGCATTCAGATCCGCCATGTTTTGCTGCGGATTGCGCGAAGGGTATAGGCCGCTTTGCAGCAGTGCCAACAGCTTGCCTTCTTGCAGCACGCCTTGGGCAACGAGTTTGACATTGTTGATTTGCACACCTTCTTCTTCAATGCGGGTGGAAAACGGTGGCATGGAGCCAGGTGTTGTGCCGCCAATGTCTGCATGGTGTCCACGTGAACCCACGTAAAACAGCGGCTCAGTCGAAGATATTTTGTCCATGTACACGGGTGTAATGACGGTGATGTCGGGCAAATGAGTCCCTCCGTGATAAGGGTCATTGAGCACATACACATCGCCACGTTGCATCGAATTTTTGTTTTCACGAATCACCGTTTGAATGCTTTCGCCCATAGACCCCAAGTGCACCGGCATATGGGGTGCATTGGCAATCAGGTGACCTGCGGCATCAAACAGTGCGCAACTAAAGTCCAGCCGCTCTTTGATGTTGACCGAATGTGCGGTGTTTTGGAGCTGTAGCCCCATTTGCTCGGCAATATTCATGAACAAGTTGTTGAACACTTCTAACAACACGGGGTCCACTTGGGTGCCTGCTGCAAACTGCATGGTGCGTGGGGTTCGTCTATCAAGCAGGAGATGATTTAACGCTGTCAAACGAGCTTGCCAGCCGGGCTCGACCACCGTGGTGGCATTTTTCTCAGCAATGATGGCCGGCCCAGAAATCACATCGCCAGAGCGCATGTCTTCGCGGACCACCAGCGCGGCTTGATGCCACTGGCCGCCCGAGTAAATGCGCACCGTCTCGCGCCTAGGCACTTCGCGTGCCGCATAGAGGGGCCAGTGCGGCTCGGCGGGTGCATCGCCCGCGACCACGGCCTCCACGGATATCGCCTCCACCATCAAAGCCTTGCCCGTCATGAGGAAAGAAAAGCGCTGGCGATAAGCCGATTCAAAGCCAGCTTCAATCGCCTCCATGCTGCCAAAAGGAATGACCAAAGCTGCGTCACTTCCCTCGTAGCGCACATGCACCCGCTTGTAAAGCGATACCGAGCCCGCACTCACTTGCTGGCGTTGCAACTCTGCTTGTGCTGCTGTCGCCAATGCATGCAATTTTTTATCTATCTCTAACACCGCGACTTTGGAGAGCTTGATTTCCAGCGCCTGCTCTTTGATGATGCTTTGGTCTGCTAACCCCATGCCGTAGGCAGACAGTACGCCAGCAAGCGGGTGCACAAAAACTTGCGTCATCCCCAAGGCATCGGCAACCAAGCAGGCATGCTGGCCACCAGCACCACCGAAGCATTGCAAGGTGTAGCGCGTCACGTCATAGCCGCGAGCCACCGAGATCTTTTTAATGGCATTGGCCATCTGTTGCACCGCAATGTTGATAAAACCTTCGGCTACCGCCTCAGGCGTGCGCCCAGTTTGTTCGGCCAACACATCAAACTGTGCCTTCGCCGCCTCAAAGCTCAGCGCCTCATCTGCGTGGGGGCCAAACAATTTGGGAAAGTAGGCTGGCTGGACCTTGCCCACCATCACGTTGGCATCGGTCACTGCCAGCGTGCCACCACGTCGATAGCTGGCAGGCCCTGGGTTCGCGCCTGCGCTCTGTGGCCCAACCCGAAAGCGCTCACCGTCAAACGTGAGCAGAGAGCCACCGCCAGCCGCCACGGTGTGAATGCTCATCATGGGGGCTCGCATGCGCACGCCAGCCACCTGAGTTTCAAACTCCCGCTCAAACTCACCCGCATAGTGAGACACATCCGTAGACGTCCCCCCCATGTCAAACCCGATCACCTTGATCGACTCGGCGCTCGCATCTTGGGGTGTACCAAAGGCCAATTGCGCGGTGCGCGCCATACCTACGATGCCTCCCGCTGGGCCACTCAAAATGGCATCCTTACCTTGGAATGCGTAGGCGTCTGTTAAACCGCCAGAAGACTGCATGAAGAACAGTCGAACACCGGGCATCTCGGCGGCTACTTGCTCTACATAGCGGCGCAAGATGGGCGATAAATAAGCATCCACGACAGTCGTGTCCCCACGGCTGACAAACTTCATCATGGGACTCACTTCATGTGAGGTGCTGATCTGTGTGAAGCCAACTTCTGAAGCGATACGTTTGGCGATTTTTTCGTGCTCGGTGTAGCGATAACCGTGCATCAAAACAATCGCCACACTGCGTAGCCCTTGCGCATATTGCGCTAGCAGCGCTGTTTTCAGTAACGACTCATCCAGTGCTTGCAAAATTTCGCCATGTGCGCCCATGCGCTCTTGCGCTTCAACCACAGAGCAATACAGCAGTTCAGGCAGCACGATATGACGATCAAACAAACGAGGACGGTTTTGGTAAGCAATGCGTAGGGCATCACGAAATCCACGTGTGGTCACCAAAAGGGTGGGCTCACCCTTGCGCTCCAGCAATGCATTGGTCGCTACGGTCGTTCCCATCTTGACGCATGCCACACGATCGGGTGTGATGAGTTCGTCAGGTTTGAGGCCAAGTAAATGGCGAATGCCTGCTACCGCTGCATCGCGGTATTGCTCAGGATTTTCAGACAACAGCTTGTGCGTGACCAACGAGAAACCACCCTGTCCATCTGGCTTCTTGCCCACGATGTCGGTGAAAGTACCGCCTCGGTCAATCCAAAATTGCCAAAGCTTGCTGTCTCGGTCATGGTTGCTGATTTGCATGATGCGTATTTCCTCTGTGAAGTGTGTTTTGAGACGTGACTTTTCCCGCCGCACAAAATGCGGCTGCCAGAAAATCATGACGTTCGTCTGTAATGGCCTCTAGGAGTCAGAGGCCTAGATATGCCTTTTTGATGCCCTCGTCATGGAGCAAGGTCTGTCCAGTGCCCTCCATCACGATGCGCCCCGTCTGAATCACGTAGCCGTAGTGCGCAATGTGCAACGCTTTCTGGAGGTTTTGTTCGACAAGCAAAACCGAGACACCCGTGGCATTCACTTGTTGGATCACGTCGAGCACCTTGGTGACGAACTTGGGTGCAATACCCCACGATGGTTCATCCAGCATCAAAAGCTTCGGTCGAGCCATCAGACCACGTGCAATAGCCAGCATTTGCTGTTCGCCACCACTCATGGTGCCTGCCAACTGGGTGGCACGTTCCTTCAGGATCGGAAACAGCGTCAGCATGTCTTCAATGCCATGGGCTACCTCATGACGGTCTGCACGTGTGAAAGCGCCAAGTTCAAGATTGCGCAAAACCGTCAGGCGCGGGAACAGGCGTCGCCCTTCAGGTACCAACGACAAACCGAGTGGCACCCGCATGTGCGCGGGCAGACGATGAATCGCTTCGCCGTTGAATGTGATGCGACCCGAGGCCGCCGCATTCAAACCCGCCACAGCGCGCAAAGTGGTGGACTTGCCGTTGCCATTGCCCCCTACCAACGCCACGATTTTTCCGGGCTTGACACGAAGGCTGACATCGGAGACCGCGAGCACATCGTCGTAACAAACTTTGAGATGTTCAATTTCCAACATCATTCATCTCCCAAGTAAGCGCTGATGACGTGCGGATCATTCGAGACTTGCTGAGGCGTCCCTTCGGCAATCTTCACGCCCCGGTCCAACACCACGATCTTGTCGGCGATCGGCATGATGCCCTCCAGTACATGCTCCACGATCAGGCAAGCGATGCCGCTGTCGCGTATTTTCAAAACCACATCCACGGCTTGATGCACCTCGGACGGGTTCAAGCCAGCCATCACCTCGTCCATCAGCAAAATGCTGGGCTTTGTGGCCAATGCACGTGCTACGGCCAGACGTCGTTGTTCGCTGATAGTCATGCTGATGGCTGGCTTGTCGGCAAAGTTTTGCAGATTGACGAAGGTCAGCCAATGCAAGGCTGCTAAGCGAGCCTTGGCCACGTTGTGTTGCCACAGCATGGCAGCAGTCATCACGTTTTCACAAGCTGTCATGCTGCCAAACGTGCGCGCGACTTGAAATGTGCGCGCAACGCCAGCCTTGGCGCAGGCCTCAGAGGACAGACCTGCGATGTTGCGTCCATTCAATCGGATGCTCCCCGCACTAGGCGCAAAGAAGCCTGCCACGCAGTTGAACAGCGTTGTTTTGCCTGCGCCGTTGGGTCCGATCAATCCCACGATTTGAGCCGTCTCGATGCTGAACGACACATCTTGATTGGCAGTCAAACCGCCAAAGCGTTTGCTGACTTGGTGTACTTCTAACAAGCTCATGCGACCCCCTCTTTGCTTGCGTTGGTCGATGCGGCGAGTGCTGCCGCTTGGCGCTCTTTGAAGCGGCGCAGCCATCCCACGATTCCGGTGGGGTAAAACACCGCAACCACGATGATCAAGCTGGCATAAATGATGACGTCGGTGCCACGACCGGTGCCGCCAAAGAAGATGCGTGAGAACTCCTCAATGCTGGTTAACACGACGGCACCAACAACTGGCCCAAACAGCGTACCGACGCCACCCAAGATGGCCACCAGAGCCATCTTGATAGACAGTGCCGTTGACAGCACCGAGTTAGGGTCAATGTAGAGTTCTTTTTGCGCATACAAACTGCCACCGATGGCGCTGAAGAAGGCGCTGATGGAAAGCGCAATTTGTTTGTACAGCGCAATATCGATGCCGATGCTGCGAGCTGCATCAGGCTCATCTTTGATGGCTCGGAAGTAGTAGCCAAGATAACTGCGCTCGATCCACCAGTTGGCTGCTAAGGTCAATAACAAAAGCCCCAGCGCCAACCAGTAGTAGGGCAGCTTGGTGGGAAAGTTCATCCATAACCAGCCCTGCTGGTCCATGGGAACATACAGCCCCACGGCAGCACCGCCATACTCCCATTCGGTGAAAAATATCTGAACCAGCTCGGCCACAGCAATCGTGGCCATTGCAAAGTAATGGCCTTTTAAACGAAAGCAGGACCAACCGAACGCCAAACTTAGCAAGGCAGCGACCAGACCACCAGACAAAACACCGACCCAAGGGTTGATGCCAAACTTGACCAACAACAACGTTGAGACGTAGGCCCCCACGCCATAGAAAGCGGCATGCCCCAGAGACACTTGGCCAGCATACCCACCCACGATGTTCCAGGCGACGCCCACTTGTGCTGCCATCAACACCAAGATGACCATGTTCAGATGCGATGAATCAATGGCTGCTGGCAATCCACATGCGACGACCAATCCCAGAAAAGTGAAAACATAGTTCTTCATAGCGTTATGCCTTGCCCATCAGGCCCTGTGGGCGCAACATCAACACGCCAAGAAACAGCGCCAGAACGATCGCTGTCTTGTACTGTGGCCCGAGCAGCAAACCGCCCATGACTTCAATCACGCCCACCAAAATACCGGCCCAAAAGGCACCTGTCACACTGCCAAAGCCACCCAGGTTGACCACCACAAAGGCCAGCAGAATGAAGTTGGCGCCAACATCCGGAAATATCGGGAAGAAGGTCGCCAGCAACGCACCTGCTGCCCCCGCGCAAGCAGCCCCGATGCCCCAAGCCAGTGAGAACATCTTGTGCGAGTCAATGCCCATAAGGCGTGCAGCTTCTTTATCAGATGCCGTTGCTTCCAGTGCTGCACCAAGTCGGGTTCGGTGCAGAAAAAAGTAGATCAAGCCCGTGATGACGATGGCCCCAAAACCCGCCACCAACTGTGGCTGACCCAATTGAATACCAACAAACTTCACTGTGCCGCTTACGGACGAGTTCTCAATGGAGCGAAAGTCTGATTTCCAAAAAAACTGGGCAACCCCGCGCAGCAAAATCATCAGACCAAATGTGGCGAAAATTTGCGACAGCATGGGGGCATTGATGATCCGAACAATCAGCAGCCGGTACAGCAACACACCAAAGGCAAACAACATGAGTACCGTCAATGGGAGCGTCACAAGCGGGTCCAGTGCGTACAACGAGAATAGCCAGAAGGTCGAGTACATACCAAGCATGAGGAACTCACCGTGTGCAAAGTTCACAATGTCCATGACCCCAAAAATCATGGTCAGACCGATGGCTACCAGCGCGTAAATCAACCCGATCAATATGCCAGACGCAAGTGTCTGAAGCAGAATTTCTGTGGTCATGGTTAGTCTTTCAATACAAGCGCGTCATCTGCAACTCACTTGCGTTGATCCCACTTTGGCATCGGCCAAATCACTTCACGCGCAGCCATGTTGAAGGGCCAAACGGTGTTGTACTTGCCGTCCACAATCTGGACCAGAATGCCTTGGCCTAATGTGTTTTGACCTGCTGCATCAAACTTCACACCTCGCCAAGGCATGATGAGTTTGTTGCTAGGAATATCCGTCGCCACCAACGCCTTACGAATCGCTTCTGGATCGGTGGAGCCTGCCCGGTTGAGGGCATCGGCCATCACCATCAATCCTGTGAAGGTGCGCGATGAGTTGCCAGTGAAGTTGATTTTGTAGCGACTGTTGAACAAGTCGTTGACCTGCTTGATGAGTGGGTTACGGGTTGCCAAATCCAATGCCCAAACTTCGCGCGTGATGATGTATTCAGCATCTTTGCCCAAGGTTTTGATGAAGTCGGTATCGGTAAAACCTGCGTTGTTCGCCAAAATCATGTCTGGCGAGAAACCTAGTTCTTTGTAGGTCTTGATGGAGAGGATCGCATCTGCTGTGTAAGAGGACTGCAACACCAGATTTGGGTTGGCTGCCTTGAGTGTTTGCACTTCCGACGTCAATTGCGTCGTCTTGGCGGGATAAGCCACTTGCTTGATCAAGTTGAACTTGAATTCTGGTGCCAACTTGGCTTGTAATTTGGTGGTTTCGGTACCCCATAAACCGTTTTCATTCAGAGAGGCAATGGCACCAGGCTTGATGCCTTTTTTAGTTTCTAGCTCTTTCAAAAAGTCGAACGCGTTGTGCACGAACAGATCGTCATGCGGTGTGGTGCGAAAGAACCATTTGAAATTTCTCTGCGTCAGAGATGCTGACGAAGATTCGGGATTCAAAAAAGGAATGCCCGCACGCTCAGCCACCTGACTTGCTGTTGCCGTGACGGCACTGTTGTAGGCCCCGATCAGTGCCACGACCTTTTCCTGCGTGATGAGTCGCTCGGCTTCGGTGGCACCCGTCTGCGGGTTGGCTTGATGGTCGGCAAACACCAGCTTGATCTTGGCACCCTTCAAATTAGGCAAACCTTTGCCTGCAGCGAAGGGCAACTCAGCGATGCCAGGTGCACCGTTGTTAATCACATCAGCCGCTAGCTCTAACGCGCTACGGAGCTCTGCTCCAACTGCTGCGCCAGGTCCTGTCAGTGGGTAGATCACCCCAATTCTGACTTCTTGCTGCGCATAAGCACTCAACGTGATGGCACTGCCAGCCATGATGACAGCGACACGAGACCATAAAGATTTTTTCATTTGCATGCTCCTGTTAAATTGTTCAAATCGTTTTTTCGCCAGCGTTTAAAAACATGCCAGCTGTTGGTTAAGCAAATCCGTGACCAACATCGCGCCTGGGGCGTGGGTGATGCAAAACGCTGGTCGGGCTCGAAGTAAGGCAGCTTGTGGCGTCACACCACAAGCCCAAAAGACAGGAATTTCGTCGTGCATCACCTCTACGGCCTCGCCGTAATCGGGGGTGTTCAAATCACGGATGCCAATCAACGATGGGTCACCTAGATGTATGGGGGCGCCATGGACATCTGGAAAGCGCGATGTCACTTGGACGGCGCGTATCGCGGCAGCAGCTTTCATGGGGCGCATAGAAACCACCATCGGACCGCCGAATTCACCCGCCACTTGGGTTTGAATGTTTGATTTGTACATCGCCACGTTCTTGCCTTGTTCAATGTGTCGCAAGGGCAAGCCCGCCTCAATCAAGGCTTGTTCGAATGAAAAGGAACAGCCCAATACAAACGTCACCAAGTCTGCACGCCAGAGGGCAGAGATGTCGGTGGGTTCATCGACGACCTCTCCGTGGTGCCAAACGCGGTACCGAGGTAAATCAGAGCAAATGTCAATGTCCATTCCTAAGCTGGGTAACTCGGCGTGACCCGGCTCGGATACTGCTAGCACAGGGCACGGCTTTGGGTTGCGTTGGCAGTAGCGCAAAAAATCGGCAGCCAAGGCTTCAGGAAGAATCACTACATTGCCCTGAACATGGGCATTGGCCAAGCCGCTGGTGTGTGAAGTCCAGTCACCCCGGCGAATGACTTCGCGTACACGGCCCGCACTCTTGGCACCCTCGGGGCCAAATACAGACAAGATTGAATTCGACGAAGTGCTCACTTGGTTCCCTCAGTTTCCATGCCATCTTGATGACGATGGACGGATTGTGAAAGCTCAGTTAGCGCTTCGCAAATTCAAAATATTTCGCTAACGACATCGATTTTTTCGATGTCAGGATTTACCCTTTGTGGCTTTTGGAGGGGTGTTTAAGACAAAAGAAAAGGCCGATTGCACAACTTGCTCGACGGTGTCTGACGTCGGGTCGGTGCGGTAACTCGCTTGAATCGGCAGGGCCTGTAATTTGGCATCACAGCTCAGCAATTTCAGCTCGGCAACATTCGACAAGCGCCGTACGGCCGCGCGTGGCAACAAGGCCACGCCAAAGCCACCTTGTACCAATTGCAGCATGGCCGAGATAGAGGATATGGCGTGTACTCTTTTGGGCACCAATTGGTGTTGGCGCAACAAATCCAGCAAAGTCACATGCGGTTGCGAGCCTTTTTGGAAGGTCAACAACTCCATTTCTGCCAGTTCGCCGATACGGTATTTTCTTTTTGTATGCAACTTGGAGTTTCCAACAAAGACCATTTCCATCGAAGGCAACGCGCGGTTGCGTACGCCGTCTGCTGATGCGGGCAATGCAGCAAACATCAAATCCAATGTGCCTCGTTGGACTTGATCCACCAAGATCGGCGTGGTTTCGACGGTCAGTTCTAGCTCTAAGCCAGGATGGTCAGTGCGCAACTTCTCAAGCCAGGGGATGAGCCAAGAATGCAAAACTGATTCGATGGCACCGATGCGCATGGATACAGCCATGGATTGACCAGAACCCATTTCTAGCTTGACCTTGCGTTGCAACTCCAACAATTTTTCGGCATAAACCAAAAAGCGAGCACCCGCCACCGTGAGTTTGAACTGCTTGTCACGTCGGTCAATCAACAAAACCCCCATTTCACTCTCCAGCGTGGCAATACGACTGGACATGGCAGACTGGGTTAAATAAAGTTTTTCTGCTGCGCGCGAAATACTTTTGAGCGAGGCAACCCAATAAAAGGCTTCAACAAATCGTAAATTCATGATCGTGGGGGCCGTAAAACGAGCATGGTAAGCCTTCTAAAATCAGCCCATGAAATTTCTTGACATGCTGAGCGCAGCCGAGCGCCAAAACGCCTCCATGCTGTGTGTGGGCTTGGACCCAGAGCCCACCAAATTCCCCGACAGCATCAAGGGCGACTCCAACAAAATTTACGATTTTTGTGCCGCCATCGTGGACGCCACGGCCGACCTAGCCATTGCCTTCAAACCCCAAATTGCCTACTTCGCGGCGCACCGTGCCGAGGGGCAACTGGAGCGTTTGATGGAACACATGCGCCGTGTCGCACCTCAAGTGCCCATCATCTTGGACGCCAAGCGCGGTGACATTGGCTCCACCGCCGAGCAATACGCCATTGAAGCCTTTGAGCGCTATGGTGCCGATGCAGTTACCTTGTCGCCCTTCATGGGCTTTGACTCGGTGCAACCGTATTTGAAACACCACGAGAAGGGCGCCTTCTTGCTGTGCCGCACCTCCAACCCGGGTGGCGACGATTTGCAAGGTCAGCGTTTGGCTTCGATCGAAGGCCAACCCCTTTTGTACGAACACGTGGCCCGTTTGGCCCAAGGCCCTTGGAATCTGAATGGCCAACTGGGTTTGGTGGTGGGCGCGACCTACCCGAAAGAAATTGAACGTGTGCGTGCCTTGGCGCCAACCCTGCCCTTGCTCATCCCCGGTGTGGGCGCGCAAGGTGGCGATGCTGCGGCCACGGTGAAGGCGGGCATGTCGGGCGCACAAGGCCATGTGGCGGGTACCACCATCGTCAACTCGTCGCGTGCCATTTTGTATGCCTCGTCGGGGGCTGACTTTGCCCAGGCTGCACGCCGTGTGGCCCTGCAAACGCGCGATGTGTTGCAAGCCGCAGCCCTGAACTGACCCCCTGTTTGGCCGTCTTGGCGGCCATGCCTCCAATCACCTGGGGGACTGAGCCGCTTCTGCACCAAGCCGCTTTTCTTTTAGCATGTGTTGCATTGACCTGATGATTTTTTGAAAAGGGTAGGCATGCTGGAACAGCCAAATGCGCAAGTGATGATTGCGGGAGCGGGCCCTGTGGGTTTGCTGACAGCCTTGGTGCTGGCGCAACGGGGTGTCTCGTGCGTGGTGTTGGAGGCCGAACCCGGCCTGACCAAAGACCTGCGCGCGGGCACCTTCCATCCACCCACGCTGGAGATGCTCCACCAAGCCGGGGTGGCTGACGACATGTTGGCACTGGGCATTCAGGTGCCGCGTTGGCAGTCGTGTGACCTGGCCCATGGCTTAGTGGCCGAGTGGGACTTGGGCCTGCTCAAGAACGACACCCCCTACCCCTTTCGCTTGCACTTAGAGCAGCACCGCTTGACCCCCATCTTGATGGACAAGCTCAAAGCTTTTGCGCATGTGCA
>CANCGU010000074.1 GCA_947377705.1 Comamonadaceae bacterium | reverse complement strand
CAAACCCAAAGCATTCACACACGCCTTGATTGGCAAGCCAGCCCCGAAGTCACAGGCAAGCTGGCACAGCTAGGCAACCGATTCATGGATGCCACGGCACACAGCTTGAGTCAACAGTTTTTCAACCGCTTCAGTGCGGGGCTCTCAGGTCATACGCCCACGAAAGCCAGCTCTTTTTTCACTTATGCTTTGACGGTCAAAGTCAAACAATGGTTTCAGCGTTTCTTTGAAAGGTAACTCCCAATGAGCTCGACAAACTCCGTGCCCGCCCTCGACCACTACAGCCAGCCTTTGAACTTTGACCATTGGGTGAGTTCTAACGCACATTTGCTCAAACCTCCCGTGGGCAACCAACAGATTTGGAAAAACTCCGATCTGATTTGCACCGTCGTCGGAGGCCCGAACCAACGCACCGACTTTCACGTTGACCCCTATGAAGAGTATTTCCACCAGTTCAAAGGCAACGCCTCATTGCTGATTGCCGACCGCGGCAAGATTGAACGGGTGCATTTACGTGAAGGTGATGTGTTTCTGCTGCCTGCCTATGTTCGTCATTCGCCTCAACGTCCTGAAGCAGGCAGCTTGTGCACCGTCATTGAGCGCAGTCGACCTGTTGGCGTGATCGATGCGTTTGAGTGGTATTGCGCACAGTGTGGCGGCTTGGTCGCACGCCGCGAACTTCAGTTGCAAAGCATTGTGGAAGATCTGCCTAAAGCCTTTTCATCGTTCTACGACACCACAGAGGATGAACGCAAGTGTTCGCACTGCGGCACAGTCCACGCAGGCCGAGATTGGGCATCATGGCATCAACTTTGTGGTCAAAGTTTCGTGAAAACCCTGATGCCATAATTTATTTCAAGATTAAAATTAATTTCGCTTTTCCCCTTCAACCAAGAGGTCTCCATGATGAAACTACCGGTCAAGTCTTTCTCCCTCGCATGTGCTCTAGCGCTCACCAGTGTGGGCAGTTACGCGCAACAACCTTTGAAAATTGGTTTTTTGGGGACCCTCTCCGGCCCCGCTGGTGCACTCGGCCAAGACCAATACGATGCCTTCATGCTTGGCATCGAACACCTGGGCGGCAAGCTGGGCAACAGCACCGTTCAAGTGCTCAAAGAAGACGACCAACTCAAGCCTGACTTGGGCGTCGAGTTGGCCAAGAAATTGATTGAGAAAGAAAAAGTCGGCATCATCACCGGCGTGACCTTCTCCAACGTGATGATGGCGGTGCACAAACCCATCACCGACTCCGGCGTCTTCTTGATTGGCTCCAACGCAGGCCCCACACCCATCACGGGCAAGGGTTGCAGCCCCATGTATTTCTCCACATCTTGGAACAACGACTCCTTGCACGAATCCATGGGCGCTTATGCCCGCGAGCAAGGCTACAAACGTGTGTACCTGATGGCCCCCAACTACCAAGCCGGCAAAGATGCGTTGGCAGGTTTCAAAGCCCAGTACAAAGGCACGGCCCTTGACGAGGTTTACACCCAAATTAACCAACCAGACTACTCCGCTGAAATTGCACAAATGCAAGCAGCCAAGCCGGATGCCGTGTATGTGTTTTACCCAGGTGGCATGGGCGTGAACTTTGTGAAGCAGTACCAGCAAGCAGGCTTGCTGGGCAAGGTACCGCTTTTGTCAGCGTCGACCGTTGACGGCACCACGCTCCCCGCGCTCAAAGAAATTGCCTTGGGTGTGATCACAAGCTCTCCCTACAGCCCGGACATTGACAACCCACAAAACAAAAAGTTTGTCGACGACTTCCGCAAAAAGTACAACCGCGTCCCCTCGCTGTACGCGGCACAAAGCTATGACGCAGCCATGCTGTTGAACTCAGCCTTACTCAAGACACAAGGGAAAGTGGAACGCGAACAGTTCCGCGCCGCACTGAAGCAAGCTAACTTCAAGTCTGTGGCCGGTCCTTTCAAATTCAACAACAACCAGTTCCCTATCCGCAACTTTTACCGTGTCGACGTGGCCAAAGACAGCAGTGGTCAAGCCGCCTTGGTGAACAAAGGTGTGGTGCTCAAAGACCACGCCGACGCCTACGCCAACCAGTGCACCATGAACTGATGGTGGTTTTCACCGCGATAGAACCAGTGACACGTCATGGGCTTAGCGCATGACGTCGTCGCTGTTCTTTATTCAACTCCTCAACGGCCTGCAACTCGGGGTATTGCTGTTTATGTTGTCAGCGGGTTTGACGCTCGTGTTTGGCATCATGAGTTTCGTCAACTTAGCGCACGGCTGCCTCTACATGATGGGCGCCTACTTTGCGGCGACCGTGTATGCAGCCACCGACTCCTTTCTCGCGGCCGGCGTGGCAGCCGTGGTGGGTGGCGGCTTGTTGGCCGCATTGGTGGAATGGGTGGTGGCACGGCGCTTGTATGCGCGGGACCACCTCGACCATGTTCTGGCCACCTTTGGTCTGATTTTGTTTTTCAATGAGCTGGCACGTTGGGTATGGGGTGCATCGCCCTCTTACATGAACGTGCCCCCCGCCTTGTCGGGGACGCTCGATATCTTGGGAGTGATGTATCCCATGTATCGCTTTGCCATCATCGGCGCAGGCTTGATGGCGGCTCTGGGTTGCTACCTGCTGATTGCCAAAACACGGGTGGGCATGTTGATTCGCGCAGGCTCACTCAACCCCACCATGGTGGCCGCTTTAGGCGTGAACATCCGCTTGCTCAACGCCTTGGTGTTTTCACTCGGCGGCGCATTGGCCGGTTTGGCGGGCTTGATGAGCAGCCCCATCTTGTCAGTACAACCCGGTATGGGTGAGCCTATTTTGATTTTGGTCATGATCGTCATCGTGATTGGTGGCATTGGTTCGGTGCAAGGCGCTTTCTATGCAGCCTTGATGGTGGGATTGATCGACACAGCGGGTCGCGCCTTTTTGCCTATGCTGCTGCGTGAGTTCATTGACCGCAGCAGCGCCCAAGCGGCAGGACCTGCCATCGCCTCCATGCTGACGTGCGTGTTCATGGCCACTGTGTTAGCCCTACGCCCACAAGGCTTGTTTCCCGTGAAAAACAAATGAAAACACGCCTCACGTTGGTCATCACCACCGGCCTTTTGCTTACCTTAGCGTTGCTGCCTTTGTATGCGCGTTGGTTAGAAGAGCCCTTCTTGCTGACGTTTTCTACCCGCGCCTTGGTACTGGCCTTGGCCGCACTCAGCTTAAACATCGTGCTCGGCTTTGGCGGCATGGTCAGTTTTGGGCATGCCTTGTACTTAGGGCTTGGGGCTTACAGCGTCGGCATTTTGGCCAGCCATGGCGTCGACAACGGCGCCCTGCAATTGCTCATCACAATCGTGCTGTGTGCGGTGGTGGGGCTCGCAACGGGCTGGGTATCGCTGCGAACGAGTGGCATTGGCTTCATCATGATCACCTTGGCGTTCGCCCAAATGTTTTACTACTTATTCGTGAGCCTCAAACAGTACGGCGGGGATGATGGCTTATCGATCTCCTTGCGCAGCAACCTGGTCGGATTGAACATGGGCGCACCCCTCACGCTTTACTACACCGCCTTTGCCTGCGTGCTGGCGGTGGTCGTGTGGACGCAGCACATGGTGCAAGCCCCCTTTGGCATGGTGCTGCAAGCGTGTCGCATGAACGAGCGGCGCATGAACGCCTTGGGTTTTCACACCCTGCGCTACAAACTCAGCGCCTATGTGCTGTCGTGTGTGATCGCCGGTGTGGCAGGCTTTTTGTACGCCAACCTCACCGGTTACGCCTCACCCGCGTATCTGGCGTGGACCGTGTCTGGCGAACTCATTGTGATGGTGGTGCTAGGTGGCATGGGCACCGTGCTAGGTCCGTTGGTGGGCGCCTTGACGCTGTTGGGCTGTGAAGAACTACTCAAAGGCATGACAGAGCACTGGCCCATCATCCTAGGACCACTGATTGTGTTGGTGGTGCTGCTTGCGCGGCGCGGCTTGTACGGCTTGGCATTGGATTGGGATGCGCGCCATGCCCAAGCAAAGGAACAGCCATGACTTCCAACAGCACAGCGCCCCTCCAAACGCAAGCCTTGGTCAAACGCTACGGCGGCTTGCTGGCCACCGACAACGTTAGCCTGCGCCTGGCCCGTGGCGAGTTGCATGCCATCATTGGCCCTAACGGTGCCGGCAAAACCACACTCATTGGGCAACTGGGCGGAGAACTCCAGCCTGACAGTGGTGATGTGTTTTTGCAAGGCGAGTGCGTCACGCCCCTGCCCGCAGCTGAACGTGCCTTGCGAGGTTTGGCACGCTCGTACCAAATTTCTTCGGCGTTTCCTGAATTCACCGTGCTGGAATGTGTGGCCTTGGCCAAACAAGCCCATGCTGGACACAGCTTTGACGCTTGGCGTGCGCTGCTGAAACGCACGCATTTGGTCGACCCCGCAGAACATGCGATTGCCCAAGCGGGTTTGAGCCACCGCATCAGCCAACGCGTGTCCGACCTGGCGCATGGCGAACGTCGCCAATTGGAACTGGCCATGGTGCTGGTGAGTCAACCCAAGGTGCTTTTGTTGGACGAACCCATGGCAGGTATGAGCCACCAAGAATCGATGAAGGTGGTTGACTTACTAGCCGGCCTCAAAGGCCAATACACGCTGTTGTTGGTCGAGCACGATATGCATGCCGTCTTTGCCTTGGCTGACACCATCTCTGTGCTGGTCAACGGCGCCATCATTGCCAGCGGCAAACCCGAAGATATTCGCCAACACCCGGAAGTTCGTACCGCTTACTTGGGTGACGAGGAGCTACCCGAATGAGCGCAACGTCTTTGCTGCAGGTCCACGACCTGGAAACTTGTTACGGCGATGCACAAGCCTTGTTTGGTGCCAGCCTGACCGTGGCAGAGGGTGAATTTGTTACCTTGCTCGGACGCAACGGCATGGGCAAAACCACCACCGTGCGTTCGATCATGGGCATCATGCCCCCGCGTCAAGGGCGTATTGTGTTTGCAGGTCAAGACATCACCCACCTGCCATCACACCAAATCGCACGCTTGGGTATTGGCCTGGTGCCTGAGCAACGCCAAGTGTTTGCCAACCTCACGGTCTATGAAAACTTGGTGGCCACCGCACACAACAGTTTGAACCAGCCCGAACCTTGGACGTTGGCTCGCGTTTATGAATTGTTCCCACGTCTCCAAGAACGTGCAGGCAACCTTGGCGCTAACTTGTCTGGGGGCGAGCAACAAATGTTGGCCATTGGTCGCGCATTGATGACCAACCCGCGTTTACTCATCTTGGATGAAGCCACTGAGGGCTTGGCTCCCTTGGTACGTGCCGAAATTTGGCACTGTTTACAAACCCTCAAACAGTCGGGTTTGTCTGTACTGGTCATCGACAAAAACCTAGTGCCCCTGATGCGCTTGGCGGACACCCATTTCATCTTGGAAAAAGGGCAAACCATTTGGCACGGCAGTTCTGACAGCCTGATGGCTGCACGCCACGAACTCAAGGACAGCCTCGGTGTCTGATTGGCGCACATGGCCGCAGGCCGACTTAGAGCACCAATACGATGCACGCGCCACCGTGCCCGACATTGCGGCTGAACTCAAAGCCTACCGAGACGCATCAACGCCTATGTACGAGCTCACGCCTAGCTGGCGTGATGTTGCTTATGGCAGCGGACCCGATGAAACCTTGGACCTGTTCCCCGTTGCAGGCCAACCCGATGCGCCCTTGTTGGTGTTCATTCATGGGGGCTACTGGCGTGCTTTGCACAGCCAAGACTCTGTGTTTATGGCGCAGCAGTTCACCGCACACGGTGTCGCCGTGGCGGCCATCAATTACACCTTGGCACCAGAGGCAACGCTGGCACACATCGTCAGGCAATGCCAATGTGCTGTGACTTGGTTGCTCAACGATGCAACTCAGTACGGCATTGCGCCACAACGCACCGTGCTAGCAGGTAGCTCCGCGGGTGCGCACTTAGCAGCCATGCTGCTCGCGCCAGCTTGGCAGGCTGAATGTGGTTTGTTGCCCTCGTCGCTCCAAGGCGGTGTGTTGCTGAGTGGTCTCTACGACCTCGAACCAGTACAAAGGTGCTTACCCAACACTTGGCTAAACATGAGCGAGCCAGAAGCCAAGGCCTTGAGCCCGATGCACCACTTACCTGACCCTCGACTACCCCTATATGTCGCCGTGGCAGAGCGCGACACAGGTGAATTCAAACGTCAATCCAGTGACTACGCTGACGCTTGCAGCGCCCAAGGTAATCACGTCATCTGGCATGAGGCACCGCAACGCAACCACTTCAACATCGTGCTTGATTGGATGGATCCGCAAAGTCATTTGTTTCAAACAACAATGGCATTGATGCGCCCTGATAAGCAAAACTAGCCCAGTAAGGCCTCGACACCAAGTCAAAAGAAAAAAGCCTAAGTAGATCAACTACTTAGGCTTCTTATATGGCGGAGTGGACGGGACTCGAACCCGCGACCCCCGGCGTGACAGGCCGGTATTCTAACCAACTGAACTACCACTCCTGGTAGCTGTAACTTTCGCTTCGCTGCTTTCGCAAGCAAAGCCAAGTGCTACAAAACTTGGCGACCCTACGGGGATTCGAACCCCGGTACTCACCGTGAAAGGGTGATGTCCTAGGCCTCTAGACGATAGGGTCAAAACCTGGACTGATTCTTTCGAATCTACTCAACACTCAGTGGTGGAGGTAAGCGGGATCGAACCGCTGACCTCTTGCATGCCATGCAAGCGCTCTCCCAGCTGAGCTATACCCCCGTTGGGTGTCGAGAAACATAGTATAGCTAATTTTTCAGCGTTTGGTCAAACGTGACAAAACTTTTTCTTTTCCACACAGCCAAAGCACGGCATCGACCGATGGTGTTTGAGGGGTCCCCATCACCAACACGCGAACAGGCATGGCGAGTTGGGGCATTTTCAAGCCCTGCTCTGTCAGCACCTCTTTGAATGCGGCGCTGACATTCACAACGCTCCACTCAGCCACTGCGTTTAGTTTTGCAGCCAAGGCATCCAGTGCCGGTAACACGGCAGGCGTGATGTGCTTAGCCACATCGTCGGCTTGCGGAATCACGTCGTTGTAGAACGCCATGGCCCAATCGGCCAAGACCAACAAGGTGTCACAGCGATCTTTGAACAAGCCGCAAATTGCAGGCAAGCGGCCATCTGCGATGATGCCGCGCTTGGCGAGTTCGGCGCTGACCAAAGGTGCCAGCGCATCGTCAGCCATGGCTTTCAGATGTTGGGCATTGACCCACTTGAGCTTGGCTTCGTCAAACTGCGCAGCGCTACGGCCGAGGTGGTCAAGGTTGAACCACTCTAAGAACTGAGCACGGCTGAAAATTTCGTCGTCGCCGTGGCTCCAGCCCAAGCGAGCCAAGTAGTTGACCATGGCATCGGGCAAGTAGCCTTCGTCGCGGTATTGCGTCACAGCTTTGGCGCCATTTCGCTTGCTCATCTTCTCGCCTTGCTCATTGAGCACGGTGGGCAAATGGGCGTACACAGGTGTTTCTTTGCCCAGCGCTTTGAAGATGTTGATTTGACGTGGCGTGTTGTTCACATGGTCGTCACCACGAATGACGTGGGTGATGGCCATGTCGATGTCGTCCACCACCACGCAAAAGTTGTAAGTAGGCGTGCCGTCTGGGCGGGCAATGACCAAATCGTCCAATTCGTCGTTGCTAATTTCGATTCGGCCTTTGACCTTGTCTTCCCACACGACCGAGCCGCTTTGCGGGTTTTTAAAGCGCAGCACAGGCTTCACGCCTTCAGGAATTGGAGGCAATGTCTTGCCTGGCTCTGGGCGCCATGTGCCGTTGTAGCGTGGCTTTTCTTTGTTGGCCATCTGCTGTTCGCGCAGGGCGTCGAGCTCTTCCATGCTCATGTAGCAGGGGTACACATGGCCACCGGCTTTGAGCTCCTCCAACACAGCCTTGTAACGGTCCATGCGTTGCATTTGGTAGAACGGGCCTTCGTCGTGGTCGAGACCCAACCACTTCATGCCTTCAATGATCACGTCGACCGAGGCTTGGTTAGAGCGCTCAAGATCGGTGTCTTCAATGCGCAAAATAAAGTCGCCACCGGTGGCACGGGCAAATGCCCATGGGTACAAAGCCGAGCGAATATTGCCGAGGTGAATAAAGCCAGTGGGTGACGGCGCGAAGCGGGTACGAATTTTGGTCATGCAGAAAGTGAAATCAAAGGGTATCGAGGCCGCGCGACAAATCGGCCTTCAGGTCATCTAAATGTTCGAGGCCAACAGCCACACGAATCAGGTGTTGCTGAATGCCTGCCGCTAAGCGCTGTTCTTCGGTCAGACGACCGTGTGAGGTACTGGCAGGCTGGGTAATGATGGTTTTCACATCCCCCAAATTGGCCGTGACGGACATCAAGCGTGTGCTGTCAATGACGTGAAAAGCGTTTTTGCGACCTTCGGCAGGCGTGCTGCCATGGACATCAAACGCCACCACTGCGCCTCCCTTGCCCGATTGCTGTTTCATCGCAAGCTCGTGCTGCGGATGGCTAGGCAAGCCTGGGTAGTAAACACGCGCAACTTTGGGGTGTGCTTCCAGCCATTTGGCCATCTCCAAAGCGCGTTGGCACTGGGCTTCCATGCGAATGCCCAGAGTTTCTAAACCTTTCAAAACCACCCATGCATTAAAGGGCGACAGGCTCATGCCCGCGCTGCGCATGACAGGAATGAAAGTTTTAGTGATGAGTTCGTGGCTGCCGCACAAAGCGCCCGCGATGACACGACCTTGGCCATCCAAATATTTGGTACCCGAGTGCACCACGATGTCCGCACCCAAATCGATGGGGCGTTGCAACGCGGGGGTACAAAAACAATTGTCTACGGCCAGCAAGGCGCCTGCGGCATGCGCAATATCAGCCAACGCCCGGATGTCGCACACCTCGGTCAGCGGATTGGTGGGGGTTTCGGCAAACAGCAGTTTGGTGTTGGGCGTGATGGCGTTTTTCCATTCCACCAAATCGGTTTGCGACACAAAACTGGTTGTCACGCCAAACTTGCCAAACTCACTGCCAAGCAGCTTCATGGTCGAGCCAAACACCGAGCGCGAGCACACCACATGGTCGCCACTTTTGAGCAAACCCATGCATAGCAATAACACCGCCGCCATGCCGCTGGCTGTGCCAATGCAAGCTTCAGCACCTTCTAGGGCAGCCAAGCGGCGCTCCATGCTGTCCGTGGTGGGGTTGGTGAAACGCGAGTAGATGTAACCATCTTGCTCACCCGAAAAACGACGGGCCGCCGTTTCGCAATCGGGCTGTGTAAAGCTCGATGTCAAATACAAAGCTTCGGAGTTCTCACCGTACTGGCTTTTATCCACCGCCTCACGCACCGCCAAGGTGTCAAGGTGCAGGTGATCGGGCAAAGGGTGTTGGCTCATACCTAGGTCACTCCGATTGGTTGGGCAAAGCAAGGCGCGAGTTGTCTTCAGCGCCCTCTTCTGTGCCCACACGTTTTTCGTTCAAACGCACGATGTCGGTGGCCGACACATCGCCCGTCACATACACGCCGTCAAAGCAGGAGGCATCAAAACCATCCAACTTGGGCGCATCGCCAGCCGTGGCAGCGCGCACAGCTTGCTTCATGGCTTCCACGTCTTGGTAAATCAAGGCGTCGCAGCCAATGAGTTGACGCACTTCATCAATCGTGCGGTTGTGCGCCACCAACTCTTCAGGGGTGGGCATATCAATGCCGTACACATTTGGAAAACGCACAGGCGGCGCAGCGCTGGCTAAGTAAACCTTGCGCGCACCGGCGTCGCGCGCCATTTGCACAATTTCTTTGCTGGTGGTGCCGCGCACGATGGAGTCGTCCACCAGCAGCACATTGCGGCCTTTGAATTCGCTGGCAATCACGTTGAGCTTTTGACGCACTGATTTTTTGCGCACGCCCTGACCGGGCATGATGAAGGTGCGGCCCACGTAACGGTTTTTCACAAACCCTTCGCGGTAAGGCACGCCCAACAAATGTGCCAGTTGTGTGGCACTGGGACGGCTCGACTCTGGGATAGGAATGATCACATCGATGTCGTTGGGCGGCACGGTGGATACCACGCGCTTGGCCAAGGTTTCACCCAAGTTCAAACGCGCTTGGTAGACCGAAATGCCATCCATCGTCGAGTCAGGACGCGCCAAGTACACATACTCAAAAATACAGGGCTTGAGCTGCGGCGCATCGGCGCATTGCATAAAGTGGGCTTGGCCAGCCAAGTCAATGAACACGGCTTCGCCTGGCGCAATGTCGCGCTCAAACATATGGCCTGTGCCTTCTAAGGCCACCGATTCGCTGGCCACCATGTAAGTGCCATCCGCACCGCGGCCAATGCACAAAGGACGAATGCCAAATGGGTCGCGGAACGCCAACAAACCATGGCCCGCAATCATCGAAATGACCGCGTACGAGCCTTTGATGCGGCGGTGCACGCGGCGCACCGCCTCGAACACATCGGAGGGTTTGAGCGGCAAGCCACGCGTGGCCTTGTCAATTTCGTGGGCCAATACGTTGAGCAACACCTCAGAGTCACTCTCGGTGTTGATGTGGCGGTGGTCTTCTGAGAACAGCTCTGCTTTCAACGCATGCGCGTTGGTCAAGTTGCCGTTGTGTACCAGCACCAAACCGAAAGGTGCGTTCACATAAAAAGGCTGGGCCTCTTCTTCGCTGAACGCGTTGCCTGCGGTGGGATAACGCACTTGGCCCAAGCCGTTGTTGCCGGGCAAGGCGCGCATGTTGCGGGTGCGAAACACATCACGCACCATGCCTTTGGCTTTGTGCATGAAGAATTTACGGTCCAG